>JALQZL010000172.1 GCA_023258355.1 Wenzhouxiangellaceae bacterium
TGGGTAGTCTGAAGGCGGCCTTGGCGCTCGCCCAATCATTGCGAGCCGCCTCCCCGTGAATGAGCTCGCTCACAGGCCACGCAAACGCTTCGGCCAACACTTTCTCACCGACGCGGGTGTGATTGATCGGATCATCCAAGCGATTAACCCACAAAAGGGTCAGGCCTTGGTTGAAATTGGGCCAGGCCAAGGGGTTTTGACTCGGCCTTTATTGGAAGCGGTGGGTGAGCTCACGGTGATTGAGATTGACCGAGACCTAGCGACCACATTGCCCGCCAGACTGGGGCCATTGGGTGAGGGGGTGCATGTGATCAACACCGATGTGTTGCGATACCCGTTTCCTGGTGAGCACCTGCGGGTGGTGGGCAATTTGCCCTACAACATCTCTACCCCACTGCTATTCCATTTATTCGAATCCCAAGCGCGTATTCAAGACATGCACTTTATGCTGCAAAAAGAGGTGGTGACACGTTTGGTGGCTTTACCCAATACCAAAGCCTATGGCCGGCTGTCGGTGATGGCGCAGTGTTATGCCGACATGAGCGCCTTATTTGATGTGCCCCCTGAAGCGTTTGACCCCCCACCGAAGGTTGACTCGGCGGTGATTCGCTTGCAGCCCAAAGCCTTAAGTCAGGCTGATCTCGCCTTGATGGCTGATGTCGATACCGTCACCCGATTGGCCTTTGGCCAGCGCCGAAAGACATTGCGCAATGCCTTATCCAAGTGCTTGACGGCTTCATTGATCGCATCAGCCGGCGTTGATCCTGCCGCTCGCGCGGAAACCCTCGCGGTGAGCCAGTTTATTGATCTGGCCAAAGTCTGCCAACAACAAGCCCAGGCTTAACCCAAGGCGAGGCTGGCCACGCATCGATCATGACGCGATTGGGTTTATCATGAGGGCTTGGTTTGATTAATGGGTTGGATATGAGCGAACGCGTTGCACTTTGTTTGGTTGATGGCTCGTCTTACTTGTATCGAGCGTTTCATGCGCTACCCAGCCTAACCAATGCCGAAGGCCAACCGACTGGGGCTATTTTTGGGGTGGCGAACATGTTGAGGCGGCTGATCGAAGCGCATCAGCCCGAGCGCGTGGCGGTGATTTTTGATGCGCCCGGGAAAAATTTCCGTCATGCCCTGTATGCCGAGTACAAAGCCCACCGACCACCCATGCCAGAAGAGTTGCGTGCTCAGATTGAGCCTTTGTATGCCATGGTCGATGCCATGGGGCTCAAGCGGGTCAGTGTCCCCGAGGTTGAGGCCGATGATGTGATTGCCACCTTGGTCGCTAAGGGGCAAGCCGCAGGGCTCAATGTCTTGGTCTCTTCGGGTGATAAAGACCTCACCCAGCTGGTGAATCACTCGGTGGTGGTGGAAGACAGTATGCAAAATAAGGCTTATGACCCTGCCTTGGTGGAGGAAAAATTTGGGGTGCCCCCTGGGTTGGTTGGTGATCTTCTCGCATTGACCGGTGACAGTGCCGATAACATTCCAGGGGTTGAAAAAGTCGGCCCCAAAACGGCCGCCAAGTGGCTCCACCAATATGGGTCTTTAGAGGCTTTGATGGCCCAGGCCGATGAGGTCGGCGGTAAAGTGGGCGAGCACTTACGCGCGGCCTTGGATACCTTGCCCACCTCTCGGGCCTTGGTGGCGTTGAAATCAGATGTGGCCTTGGATTTTGATCTCGGTGACCTGACCCCCCGTGGCCCTGACCACGATGCGCTGGTCGCCTTACTCAAGCGCTTTGGTTTTTCCACCTGGCTCAAGCAATATGAGCAAGGGCAAGCCCCAGAAGATAACCCATCCGATGAGACTGACCAGCCGGCCACGCCCAGCGCCTTGCCCGAAGCCGTGGCAGTCACCACCATTGAAACCCGCCAGCAATTGAGCGAGCTGGTGGCGGCTTTGGAGAAAGCCACGCTGATGGCCTTTGATACCGAAACCACCAGTTTGGAGGCCTTGGAGGCTGACTTGGTGGGATTGTCCTTTGCCATTGAACCGGGCAAAGCCAGTTATGTGCCCTTAAGCCATCACGACCAAGCCACTGAATTTGATCGCGAGGAGGCGTTGGCAGCGCTTCGCCCGATCTTAGAAGACCCCAACAGGCCCAAGGTCGGTCAGAATTTGAAATACGATTTGAATGTCTTGGCGAGGACTGGGCTGACCCTAAGGGGCATTGCCCACGACACCATGCTGGCTTCTTATGTTTATCGCTCAACGGGTACCCGCCATGACATGGACTCTTTGGCCATGCATTATCTGGGCCGGACCACCATCTCTTATGAGCAGGTGGCTGGCAAAGGCAAGGATCAGTTGCGCTTTGATCAGGTCGATACCAAAAAAGCTGCCGAGTATGCTGGTGAAGATGCGGAGGTGACCTTGGCCTTGCATCACCATCTGTGGCCCAAACTCGAGGCCACGCCCCAGATGCGGGCGGTCTATGAAGACATTGAGATGCCGCTGTTGCCCGTCTTGGCCAGAATGGAGCGGGTGGGGGTGGCTTTGGATATTGGCAAACTCCATGCCCAAAGCCAGTCTCTGGCGCAGACCTTGGCCGAGCTTGAGGTGCAGGCCCATGAGGTCGCCGGCCGTGCTTTCAACCTCGGTTCGCCCAAGCAGTTACAAGCGATCTTATTTGAGGA
>JALQZL010000173.1 GCA_023258355.1 Wenzhouxiangellaceae bacterium
ACCCAGCCACCGTTTGGGCAATCCAAGGAAGCCATTGAGGTTCATTGCGATGTGATTTGACTTTGGGTCGAAGATCGCGAGGTTTGAGGTAGGGGGCGTCGGTCTCGATCATCAGCCGATTGGCTGGGATCTCATGGACAAAGTCTTTGAGGTGGTGACCCCTTCGCTCATCACAGATCCATCCTGTGATCCCAATATGACAATCAAGTGCGAGGTAGTCGTGCATCGCTTCTTGAGTGTCTGTGAAGCAATGCACAACCGCAGCGGTCAAGCTTGGCCGATAGGTTTTTAAGATGGCCATGAAATCAGCATGGGCTTCACGTTGGTGCAGAAAAACAGGCTTCTGGCAGGCCACGGCCAGTTCCAACTGGCGCTCGAAAGCATGATGCTGGGCGGGTCTCGGCGAGAAATCACGAAAGTAATCGAGCCCACATTCTCCGACAGCCACCACCGCATCAGACCGATGCAGTTCAGCCAAGACTGTCTCGGTATCGGCACTAAAATCGCTGGCATGGTGGGGGTGGACCCCTGCCGTTGCGGTGAGAACTTCCGGCCACTGTTGGGTCAATGCCAGGGCTTTCAGGCTCCCAGGCTCGGTGGCGCCAGTGACGACCATGTGGCCGACGCCAGCGGCCAGGGCGTCTTGGATAACAGTCTCTCGGTCATCATCAAAGCTGTCGTGGGTGAGGTTGCAGCCGATGTCAATTAAATGTGACTTTTTCATGATGCCCTATTGTACGAGATAGGGTAGAATATGGGCTCACTGGCATGCCGGCTTAGCTCAGTTGGTAGAGCAACTGATTTGTAATCAGTGGGTCGGGAGTTCGAATCTCTCAGCCGGCACCAGTCTAAAACACAATCTCTCCAAGGGTTCCAGCGGTTTCTAGCCAAATCTTTGTATAGAGCAAGCTAGGCTGGTTTCTCGATTCTGCCCAAATGCTGGCCTAATTGGTTTAAAAGTGCCAGCCAATCAAGACCCATTACCCAGACACATCGCGCGGGCATTCTTTCGTTCGTGTCGTGATTGAGCTACTTTGATTCGTTAAGGAGACGAAAGGTTGTGCGAAGTCGACGACGGTGATGCGGGCGTTGAGTTGTTGGGCCAACACCAAAGCGTAGGCACCCACGCCGCAACCAATATCGGCCGCTGCTATAGAGTGAGGGAATGCAACCGACGCAAGGGCAAGGCCAGACGCGTGGCTACCTCGCTCCCTGGACCTTGACGTTTGCCATCGAGATGCAAATCAATGATCAGACCCAACGCTTATGGGCTCATCGATGCTCTTCGATCATTGCTCATCCGGTGAGTAGCGCTCAAACCACGCCAGAATGTTGTCAATCTTTGCGATCAACCTGGAGGGTCGACTGGCAATCCCATGAGAGGTGCCAGGCAGGCGAATCATGATGGTATCGACCCGTTGCAATTTTAGGGCTTGATAGTACTGCTCGGTCTCTGACATAGGCGTCCTAAAATCATCCTCGCCGGTCATTAGCAGTGTGGGTGTGGTGACATTGCCAACCAATGAAAGAGGAGAGCGAGCCCAGTAATGCTCAAACGCCTCCCATGGAAGATCAGGGAACTGGTGGTTGATTTGACCGGGGTAGTAGTCGCCGGTCAATGTTTTTGAGATCCAATTGATGACTGGTTTGGTGACCGCTGCGGCTCTGAATCGATCGGTGAGGCCTATCGCATAGGCCGTTGCGATGCCGCCAGCAGACCCGCCGGTGATGTAGAGGCGCTCTGGATCAATAAAGCCTTTATCAATCATAGCGTCCACGCCAGACATGTGATCACCAAAGTCTTCTTCAGATGAATATTTGTATTCCAACAGCATGCCGAAATCACGGCCATAGCCAGAAGAGCCCCGATGGTTGTCGTAGAACACCACATAACCCTCAGCCGCCATCCGCTGCATTTCAGCTGAAAAGTGAGGGCCATAAGCCAGATGAGGTCCGCCGTGGATTTCTAGGATCAACGGGTATTGTTGGTTAGGATCAAAATCCGGTGGGGTGAGGTACCAGCCTTGAATTTCGGTGCCATCCACCGATGAGGTATAGACCAATTCATGAACCTCACCAAGATTGCGTTGCCCCAGCAAATTCTCATTGAGTGCCGTCAAAGAGCGACCAGCGCTCGTCGGTGATTTGACCCAGACATCGGCTGGCGACTTTTCGCTTCCCAAGGTATAGGCGATGGCGCCATCGCGGGCGACTGAATAATCCCCACTGGTATAAGGTCGGCCAACGGTGGTGCCATTGATGCCCTCGACCACAACCTCGGTCTCCCCATCCAGCGACATGCGTCCGACTCTGTTCCAGCCTCGATCGGTGAAGTGAAAGTAGACCGATCGCCCATCGGCCGCCCAAGTTGGGTTTTCTATGGAGCGGTCTAGCCTTTGGCCAATGACTTTGAGGTCACTGCCATCGACATCGACTAAGCCAAGGGCATTGATGCTGTATTGCTGGTCTTGATGGTCATCGCGCTCAAAGGCAATGGTGCGGCCATCGGGCGAGATGGAGGGCGAGGTCTCTTCGCCAGGCAAATCAGTCAATTGGGTGAGTTGGCC
>JALQZL010000174.1 GCA_023258355.1 Wenzhouxiangellaceae bacterium
AGATTGTGGTCTTTGGAAGATATCTAATCCTAAGCTGACTAGCTCGGTGACCTCAGCAATCGGGGTCAAGGAACGGGCTTCGGCATAATCTAGGGGGATGCCGAGCACTTCGAACCAGGCCATTACTCGCTGATCGGGATGCATCATACGGCTTTGTCCTGACTGATGGCCATGGTTTGCGATAACTCATCGAGATCTAAGAGGCTCATAATGACACGTTCGACCCCCATGGCAACACCCGCACAATCGGGGAGGCCACGCTCAAGGGCTTGCAGTAGTTGTTGGTCGAGTGCCTCCACTGGGCGGTTCATCATCGCTCTGGTGTGGGCATCTCTTTTGAATCGGTCTAGCTGTTCTCGGTGGTCAGTGAGCTCTTGATAGCCATTGGCTACCTCGACTGTGCCTATAAAAACCTCAAATCGTCTGGCCCAACGTCCATCTGAGGTCAGTTGGGCTATCGCACTTTGTTCGGCAGGATAGTTGTACACGACGGTAATCATGTCCGGATCAAATTGAGTCTGGACGCCAGTTGCATACAAAAAATCAATGATTTCCTCTCTGCTCCAATCAGCGCATTGAGCGGGATCATCCACATACTTGGCGACGCATGCCTGCAATGCCTCAGGGTCTGCCTCATCCAGAACACACCCCAAATGTGTTTGGGTGGTCTCTGCCCACGACCTGTAGACCGCACACGGGGCCTTCTTAAAGCCTTCAGCCATGGCATGGATGAGTTCAATCACCTCCGCCGCCAGCGTTTTCCAGCTAAACCCTTGGCGATACCACTCGAGTAACAAAAACTCGGGTTGGTGAAAACGGCCATGTTCATGACCCCGGAAGACAGGGCCAAGTTCATAAATATCTCCAAGCCCATGGGCGAGAAGCCATTTGTGTGCCGACTCTGGTGACGTTCTTAAGAAGTGGCTACCCTCTGTGTTCAGCCTGACAGATTCAATGTGGACATCACTGACTGGACAATTAACAATGCAGGGCGTGGTGATCTCAAGGACCTCGCGGGCTTTGAAGAAGGTTCTGATTCTTTCTAAGATCAGTGCCTTATGCTCAAGCGTCTGTTTATCCATAGTGGGTGAGGTATCAGTATTCTCGTTGAATATGCAGTGATTGACCAAGCCGTTTGATTTGGTCTGCTTCTACATCTAGATCCCGATCAGTTAATGGATGACTGTCCAGCCAGTCACCGGAAATTCTGAGCGTCAATCCATCATCTTTCGGCACCCACTCAAGTTTTTCTGGTTGGTCATCATTACGCGGCCTAGACAGCACAACGGCTAGGCGCATTAATAGCAACAACCGCACTGTTGTCGATTGTAAACGTCTGGGCAGGTGATCGATGAGATCTTGATGAGGCTTGGCCCTTTGGAGGTTGGCTAAACAAGCCATGACTTGCTGCTCTGTTCGAGAGAACCCTGGCATATCAGCATTGGCCAGAATGTAACCTGAATGGAGGTGATACTGCTCGTGTGCGATGGATAGTCCCACCTCATGCAACTGACAAGCGACCTCTAAGAGCTCCTTGGCCAGTGGGCTGAGCGCCCATGAGCTCGCCACTTGATCAAAGCCCCCAAGGGCCCAGCGAGTCACCCGATTGGCTTGACTGATATCACATTGGTATCGATCCAACATGGCATTGACCGAGGTTTTTCTCGGATTTTGATCTTTCAATGATGGGTCAAGTCGCTCGAGTAAATCATAGAGCACGCCCTCTCTGAGGGCGAAGGGAGAGGCATGTAGCCGCTCGATGCCAAAAACTTGCATCAACGCATCAAAAATGAGTGTGCCTCCAACAATCACCGGTTGACGACGATCACTCAGTCCTGGCATTGACAGACGGTCAATATGGCCTCGGCTAAGCATGTCTTGTTTTAAAGCATCTAACGCCTCTCGTGTCAGTCCTACAGAGGCAGCATTGGTGGCCAATTCAGCCATGGTTGCCAATGCTCGGGCCGTTCCTGATGAGCCTATAGCCTGCTCCCAGGGAAAGGCTTTGAGTTGAGTGGCCAGAGCTTGCGCATCGGCCATGATTTTTTGTTTTCCTCGGTGCCAACGTTTGGCTGTAATCTTTCCGCCATCGAAATACTTGCTTGTCATGCCGACACAGCCAATCGGCAAGCTCTCGGCAAATGCAGGCCGTGCGCCTTGCCCCGCCACAATTTCAGTGGAACCACCACCGACATCCATAATGAGTTTTGGTACGGCCTGATTGGCCATTCCTTGCCAGACACCTCGATAGACCAATCGGGCCTCTTCGCGTCCTGAGATCACATCAATGGGGGAGCCCAAGGCCATCTCAGCGGCTGCATGAAAACGTTCTGCGTGTTTTAAGCGACGAAATGTTTGTGTGCCCACGGCCCGCACCTGCCGTTCTGGAATATCTCGAATCCGTTCTGAAAATCGGGCAAGACAAGCCAATGCGGCAGTTTCGACATGACCATTGAGCCTGCCTTTTGAATCAACGCCACCTGCCAGTCGAACCATTTCCTTGAGCTGATCGATTTGCCGAAGTTCACCGTGTTCTAACCTGCAAACAACC
>JALQZL010000175.1 GCA_023258355.1 Wenzhouxiangellaceae bacterium
GCCTCAGACTACAGGCCACTGCTATGGGTATCAAGAAATTGGAAGTCGGCCCCTTGGGGGGACGAATTGAATTTAATGAAAAGCCAGACATCAAGATGAGCGAGTTTATACAGATGATTCAACAAGAATCGCATACCTTCCAGATGCCTGCGCCCAATCGTCTTCGTGTTAAAGGTGACTACCCAACCTACGAAGATCGCCTAGAATTAGCCCATGAGATCCTATCTCGCCTCGCCATCAACGAAGTGGCGCATCATTAACATGAACGTGCTGAGATACATTCTCCTCAGCGCAAGCGCGCTTTTAGGTGTGCCATGGCCTGCCACCGCCATGGGGCAATCATTGCCAAGTGCCACTGAGATTAGACGTGTTGAGGTCATCTTGATGACACACAACAAGTCCACTTCCCCCATCAAGTATCGGCGCGGCTTGACTGAGTTTGATCAAGCCACAACGCTTCAGTTGCCACCCGCAGTTGAGAAAATCAGGCACTCAAAACCTTGGCGCCGGCCACAGCGTCCTCAAAACTATGTGGCGTGGTTGGAATCAAGGGCGCTAGAGCGCAATCAAGGCCCACTGGTCGGACCAATCAAATGGGCAATACCCGCTTCACCGCAATTAAATTATCCTTTGCTTAAGCGTTCTTTGTGGTCTCCTTCGCCTAGTTTTCAATCGACACTCGATGCCTTGGCGCAATCGAGTGAATGGACCGTGGTTCAGGCTGCCTCGTGGTTCCAAGCATTGTCTAGAGAGCCCCAAGCAATCAAACTGGGGCAAGCATGCAGTGATTTGGTGGACTATGCGGCGTTCACATGGACAAACCTTCAGCTCACATGCGCCCCAGAAGAGCCCATGGTTTATGGCATGGTGAGTGTGCAAGCCAGGCAGTTTGTGACCGCCGACGTGTCTGTGGTCGAGCACTATTCAAATTCGCCAAGACAGGGACCTCTGCGCGCTGAGTATCTTGCCTCGACAGGAACGGGCTACCACCAACTTGAAGCACGAAGAGCCATCAGCGAGGATATCTGGCAGTACTTTGACTCTGATGCGTTAGGTGTTTTATTACGGGTTCGACGGCTCGACAGCAAAGACTAGCGACCAAGAGCCTCATCCCGGTGGCCAAGTTAAAGCGCGACCACCCAAGAGATGAAGATGGATATGGTAAACCGACTGTCCACCATGCTCATTACAGTTAAAGACCAAACGATAACCATCCTCTGCCAGCCCCTCTTGCTTTGCGATAGACCGCGCTGCCAACACCAGCTTGCCAATCAACAATTGATCACCGTCTTCTAAGTGATTCAGTGTTGCGATGTGGCGCTTGGGGATAACTAAAATGTGGACCGGTGCTTGCGGTTGAATGTCTCGAAAAGCGAGCACCTCCTCATCCTCGTAAACAATATCTGCTGGAATTTCACGTTCAATGATTTTCAAAAAGAGATCGTCTGACATGCGGCTCCTCCCACCACTAAATCACAGCCATTAAGATGTTTCGATTTTGAGTATTTCCTGAAAAAAGCTATCCACTTGATCGCTGGCCGCAGGATAGTCCGCTTGCCCACGAGCAGGCCAAGCCTGCGCACTGATCTCGCTGTAAAAGCGTTTTGGGTGCCAGGCATGCACAGAAGGTCCTTTGGGGCCAATCTCCTCAGACAGTGCTCGGCACATGGCTGATCTCGCCGCCTGCATGATGCCGTAGGCACCCCAATGCGCGGGAAAGGTTTCAACTTGGTGATCGATGGCCAATGTAATCGAGCTCGTGGGAGCTTGATGCATGATGGGCAACAGTGACTGAATCATCATTAAGGGCGCATGGAGTGCGACATGCGTTGTCTCCATCCACTCTTTAACCGGCTGATGCGCCAACGGGCGGAGCGCTCTGAAAATCGCCGCTGCAAATACGACATGGTGCAACTGTCCAAACTCACCCGCCACACGCTCGCTCAGCTCAGCATAGTCATCTGGCGAAGCGCCCAAGAGGTCGATAGGATAGATGGCTGGCGCTCTTAAACCTGATTGAGCAACCTCATCATGAAGCGTCTCTAAGCCCGACTGGTCTTTGTCTACTATCACGACGTCATGACCAAGGGTGGTTATTCTTTTGACCAAGGCTCGACCCAGAACACCTGCTGCGCCAACAACCAACCAATGCGTACGTCCTGTGGTCATGCCCAATCCTTAATCCCTATCAGTAAAGTGCCTATTCTACCAATACTGTCTGAAAAGCCTGACATGCGTCGTCACCGAGGGATCAGATAAAATGAGCGCATGCCGTTTTATGAATACAAAGCCAAAAGCGCTTCAGACTGTGTCCACTGCAGTCACGGCTTTACAGTGCTCCAGAAAGTCACTGATGCGCCCCTGACGCAGTGTCGGTATTGCGCAAGGCCTTTGATAAAATTGATCTCTGCCCCGAACCTGCACGGTGTGCTCCACTCAAATCTAAGCACGCAGCAAATTGAAAAAGCTGGCTTCACGCAGTACAAACGTCTTGAGAAAGGCGTCTATGAAAAAACGGCTGGTCAG
>JALQZL010000176.1 GCA_023258355.1 Wenzhouxiangellaceae bacterium
AAATCGCCCCGGTCTTTGGTTTGGATGGTGCGGTAGCCCATTGGGCTGACCCCAATCAAAGCGCCCTCAATCCAGGTTTCCTGGATTAGTTGGGCTTTGTGGTGGACTAACAAAACAGGGCGGTTGTGTGGCTGGGTGTCATCAAACCAAAATTCCCACATTGACCCAGACATGCCAATGATGTTTTGAGCGGTTATATTTTCGCGAAGTCGAGGGCTACCGTAGTAGCTCAGTGCAGCCGAGGCGCCCCACTTATCAGTGGCAGCCACGATAGGGTACTGTCCCGTTTCAGCCTCGATCTCTTGGGCAAGCGCCTCGATACTTTCAGTGATTTCCGGCCAGCCAAGGTAGGCGGTGTTGAAGTCGCGTTTCGGAATGCCGGGGAGGCCAAGGGTAACGTAGTGAAGCAATAGGCCATAGCACAGTACCAAGATCAGTAGCGACGGTCCCCAGGTTTTCATGAGCCATTTGTGCAGTGTGCCTCTGACTTGACCCTGAGGCAAATGATTCCCCATCAGGGTCTGCATGACCAAGGGAACAATCGCAATCCATGGGGGTAATGTCCAGTGAAATTTTGTGACTGAGAAAAGCCCGTAACAAAAGAAAACGCCCAAGGGGACGATTGTCATCACGAGCATGAATACGTTCTCACGGCGATTGAAGAGATGCCAAGCGCGTGATTTAAGTAAAACAAGGAAAGCTGTTATCGCAAACACAGGCGAGAGCAAAATAAAGGCATAGGCGAATAAGAGATGCGCCGAAAAGTCTGGATTTTCATTCAGCCGCCGTGTGAACTGGAACCCAAAGGACAGCCAGTCATTTTGAGCATTCCAAAGAATAACGGGTGAAAAAATGGCCATTGCCAAGCCGATGGCAAGGTAAAGATGTGGTCTAAAAAACCAGCGTCGGGCACGCTCATCGAGGAGCATAAAAATAAACCCAGCCAGACCGACCAGTGCAATCGAGTATTTGGCAAGTAACCCCAAGCCCATGGCCAGTCCAAGCCCCCAAAATGCCTTTGGAGAATCATCAACCAGTATTTTTTTTAGATAATAAAGCGACGCCACCCACGCAACGATCATGGGTGCATCTGGCGTTAACACCAGACCGCTTAAAAAGAAGAAGGGCAGGGTCACCAGTGCCAGCATGGTCATCAGCCCAATGGTCCGACCACCCATGGACTCGCCATACCGAAAGAAATAATAGGCGCCCATCAAGATCAATGGTATTAACCACGCCCTCACACCGAAGACATGATCTCCTATCAACCAGGTTGTGGATGCGATCAGCCATCCCACCAAAGGGGGATGGTCTAGGTAAGACCAATCAAGATGTTGAGCATAGACCCAGTAGTACATCTCATCGGGTAGCAAAGGGAGGTGACCCAGATAGAGTAGCCGGATCACAAAGACATATCCGAACAATCCGAGGGCTGCAAGATGCCAGCGTACCCGAGTGATGACGCCAGACTCTGTCGTAGAGAAAACAAAAAAAGCACTGCCCAGATAATTGACGATCGCAGTGATCCCAATGGCTGGAATGATGGCGAGCTGTGCTGGCCAGTTGAGGCCATTAACCAGCGCCACCAATACACCCCCGCGCATTAACATGGCAAATAGCGCCACCATTAAGAAACGAAAATAGCGCTGAGACAACGTGTCGTTTGTTTGATTATCACCCTGAAAGCTCCATTGATGATTCAGGGAAAAATTGGATAAAGTGGCCACAGCAAAGCCGACCATGTGGGCCAATGCCACACTTTCCTGCCACCAAATAAGTAACCAGAAAAGCCCCAAATCGATCACAAGCCCCAGCAGACCGACACTGAAGAATCTCGAAGCGGTGTGTTTTGATATCCGGCCACCACCTAAGTTCATCAATCGTTTCAAGTAAGTCAGTTGCTGGGCTTGAGTGAGTTTCGATTGGCCGTGGTGGCGATCTTCAAAGCAGATCGGTACTTCCGTTGTCCTGATGTTATCCCCGCCTTGCACAATGAGTTCTAGGAGGATCTTGTAGCCTGCGGCACTGCGAGAGAGCGCGCACAATCGATGGCGTGTTGTCGCAAAGAACCCTGCCATGGGGTCTTTGACTTCCGTAAAGGGCCACGCAAGCAACGTGGCCAGCCAAGAGGTCAGGTGGCGATACCAAGGCCAGTGCAGCGTTTTAGCGCCAGGCACGTGCCGAGATCCAATCACCAGATCAGCCTGATCTTGCTTTAGTGGTGCCAGCAGTTGAGGGATCGCATGGACTGGATGAGAGCCATCGGCATCCATTACCACAACCCATTGCCCCTTTGCCTGATCAGCGCCCGCCAAGACAGAGGCAGATAGGTCCGGGGGTTCAGTGCGCTCAATGAGACGAACGGGCAGTTTGTCTGACCACGCCAGAACTTTGGCACCCGTTCCGTCTGTTGATTGATCATCAACAACAATGACTTCATAGGCCATTTGAGCGAGCTCTTCGGATTGGAAGACATCAAAGAGCTGCTCAAACAAAGCATCAATGCTC
>JALQZL010000177.1 GCA_023258355.1 Wenzhouxiangellaceae bacterium
CTACCCAATGGAATGAGCCGACCGAGAAAAGTGCTTCCAACACCAATCCGATCAAAGTGAGCTGAATCACCGTTCTGAGTGCGGCGATCAAAATCGGTTTGCCCACATTGAGTTTTGCGATCATCGACACCACAGCCAATGCGATCACCATGAATGCAGCGATGGATAGCTGCCACCACGACAGATCGATCACACTCATTTGGCCACCTCTAAATGATCGCCTCTGATCTTGAAGTGCCTGTGCCCCACACGTTGAATCTGTGCCTCATCGTGTGCCACCCACAAGATGGGCATTTGCTGTTCTTGCGCCTTTTTCAAAACCCATGCCTCAAACTTCGCGGTATTGTCATCATCCAAATTCGCGGTGGGCTCGTCCAACAATAAAGCCTTGGGCTGACACGACAAAGCCCGAATCGCCGCCAAGCGTTGCTTTTCGCCACTCGATAAGCGTGAGACTTGCCAACCCAAGACAGCCCTCGAAAACCCCAAGGCTTCGAGGTCTTCCTCTTTGATGTGACAAACGTGCTCACCGACTGTGTCCCCCCACCACTGACTTTCAGCTGGCACCAACATCACCCACCGTCGCCAGTCATGAGCCGCCATACTCTCGCGAGCGCGCTCACCCAAACACACTTGTCCTTGGTGAACCTCCAAATCAGCAATGGCGCGCAACAAACGGCTTTTTCCTGAACCCGACTCACCCGACAGGCAAACAATTTCGCCGGGTGAGATGGTCAAGTCAACGTCTTTGAGCTCGCCGATACTCAGCGCTTTGATCACCAAAGACTCAGGGGATTGATGCTCCATACTCAACAGTTTGACCGCAATACCAAATCCCCGCAAGTGAAAAGCAGGTATTGGTTAGCACCTGATTTTAAAGACCCAATTGCTCGGCCACATCTTCATAAGTGGGATCGGCGGCATACAAACCTTCAAGCTCTGTGCGCGCTCGTGCGTGTTGGCCTAGCGCTTGATAAACAGCGATGCGTTGATAACGAATGGCGTAAAGCAACTCGGTGGATCGGTCTTTCTTGCTTCGATAGGCTTTGGTGAGCGTGGCCAAGGCCGCTTTGTTTAGACCCAGGGCCAATAGAGCCATGCCCTTGTACATCAATAAAGCCGCATGAACCTCGCTTAAGTTGGCAATGTCTCCCACCCTGGCGACAATGTCTTTGGCAAAAACCTCATCAAGCTCACTTTGAGTGGAGGCGTTGAGTTCGATATAAGACAACTGCACCACCACATCATCGGGATGTTCACCCAAAAGAATTTTTGCGTAGTGCTTCGCCTCATCAAAAGCACCTCGGTCTTGCAGGCTTTCGATCAAGGCCAACAAAGTGCCTCGCCGTCTGGGCTGGGCATAGGCGGTGATTGTGTCGGTAATGGGAAGTTTGAGGATCACCTCGACGCCATACTTGCCCACCAAAGACCCCAAGGACTCGGTGTGCTCCAACGCATAATGTAGGTGGTGCTCAGCCTGGCTGTGTGCCCCTTCCTTCAGCCGAATCATGCCGGCAATCCAATGGGCGTCCGCGCTGGTGGGGGCTTGTTCAAAACACCTTAGTGCCTCATCGTGTCGTCCCTCAACCAAAGCCCTAAACCCCTGCACCACAATTTGCTCTTCTTTGGGGATCGTTAGCCGATCGAAAAAGCCCAAACTCAGAGACTGAGGAGGTTCATTTTTCGTGCCCTGTTGCGAGGAGGCGGTGCTCTTTCTTTGCTTCTTGCCACTAGAAAATAGGTTTCGCTTATCGACGGTGTAAAACAAACCTGTCCCCGGAAGACTCATGGTCCCTCGGGCGCCCGAGGTGCCGAGCGTTGCAGCAGAACCTCGGGGCCCTGCTGAAAAAGATACGCCAGTTTTTGAGACATTCATGGTCAAGCCACGAGCCACTGGAAAGCGTCTAAAAAAACGGAAAGGCACCACAACCCCTTTGGCTAATATTTACCGCACGGCTATTCACTGGTTTAAGCGTATCATGAGGGTCCGATGCCAGAGTTACCTGAAGTAGAAACGACACGACGCGGTTTGTCGCCATTGGTGCAAGGACAGACCATTGAGCGCGTTGTGGTTCGCCAACCCAAACTGCGCTGGCCGATTCCTGCGGAGGTTGGCGCGTTGCGTGACACCTCTGTGTTGGCACTTCGGCGGCGCGCTAAGTGGTTGATCTGGGATACGCCACAGGGGCATTTGTTGTGGCATCTGGGCATGTCGGGTTCATTTCGGGCGTGGGACTCACCACCACCACCCAACCGTCACGATCATATCGATGTGGTCATTCGAGGCGGTCACACCATTCGCTATACCGACCCTCGTCGTTTTGGAGCGGTGTTGTGGGCAGATCAAGACCCTGAATCGATTCCCCAGTTGGCTCGTCTGGGACCCGAGCCCTTGGGGCCAGACTTCAATGGCTTGGTGCTGTGGCAAGCCTCGAGAAAGCGTGCTGTCCCGATTAAATCGTTCATTATGGATGGGTCAGTGGTGG
>JALQZL010000178.1 GCA_023258355.1 Wenzhouxiangellaceae bacterium
ATCCAATGCTCGCGAAACATCTGCTGATGGTGTTGACACTGCGTGTGGCAGGAAAAAGCGCTCACATAAGGGTAGATCACCCAGTCGATATTCCAACTGGATTTCACCAGTGCTTGGATCAAAACTCCGTCGGGTGAACTCAAAGTTGGTGTATCGATTGGTACGGCTAGGCCGGTTGCTCATCACCCTCACTCAAAGCACGTGGCCAAGCTCTCAACACAGCATTCACCAAGGTGGCCAAGGGAATGGCGAAGAAAACCCCCCAAAACCCCCAGATACCTCCGAAAATCAGGATGGCAGTAATGATGGCTACCGGGTGCAAACTGACCACCTCAGAAAACAAAACTGGCACCAGCACATTTCCATCCAATACCTGGATGATCGTGTAAGCCACTATTACCCACCAAAACTCAGGCGTGGGCCCACCAAAGTAGACAAAGGCAACCAAAGCGACCGGGATTGTCACCACTGCAGCACCTATGTAGGGAATGATCACCGAAATGCCCACCAATAAGGACAGCAGCATGGCATAGGGCATACCCAGTAAAGTAAACACAATGTAGGTCACACTCCAGACAATGATGATCTCTAAGACCTTGCCTCGAACATAGTTTCCAATCTGTGCATCGACATCCGCCCACACCTTATTCACCAAGCCCCGGTCTTTCGGCATATAAGCGCGCGCCCAAGCCATCAGCCGACGCTTGTCTTTCAAGAAAAAGAAAACCAGCACAGGCATCAGCACCAGGAAGATCAATAGACTGACCACGCCCATCACACCCGACAGCGACAGCAAAGTCGCTCCGTAGTTGATGAGCTCCCCTCCAATGCGATCCAGCAGTGCACTCAGCTGGTCTTGTGAGATTAGGGCGATGGGCAAATCTGTATCTTCAGCCGACTCCAACAAACCCTCAGTCGTGATCATTTCCTCTCGGCCAGACACCAGATTGGGATAACGCTCGGGCAACATAGACAGCCAAGACTGCGCCTGAGCAACATAAAGCGGAATCTGTTGAACAATGGCGGCAATCTGTCGCATGACCACTGGCAATAGGCCGAAAAGCAGGAAAAATAGAACCGCCATAAAACTGGTAAAAACGATCACCACGGCAATCAGACGAGGCATACCAATTCGGCGAAGCCGACCGACCACACCTTCCAACAAATAAGCAATCACAAGTGCAGCGACGACAGGCGTCAGCATCTGTCCTAAGAGCACAATGACCATCAAACCAGCGATCAGCGATAACGCCAGTATGGCCACTTGAGGGTCTTCAAATGTTCGTCTAAACCAGTGATTGAAACGCTGAATCATAGTGGGATTATAGGCAGTTTTCTAAGCGATCGGGGATTTGGCCCCGGCTGACCTTTCCCCGCGAAAGGTCACCGGTGCAAGAGCCAATTGTAGAACTTAGGAGTAGTGTAAAAGACGGGGAGAAACTTAGAAAAAGACTTGCCACATGGCTTGGACTTCCAAGCTTTGCTTGAGATCATCAGAAACCACACCCAAAACATTGCCACCGAATACATATTCCGGCGGCGCATAGGCCGCACTAAAGTGCAATCGAGAGTTCTGAGTCATACGCTCGGTAAGCGCAACACGCCAGGCGTGCTTACCCAAATCTTGCCCCAACGCATCTGCCAACGCTTTCGATGTGGGTGTGGGCTGTGCACGACTGTTGTATTCCACATAAGCACTGAGCTGTTCGGTCAGTCGGACACCCAAACCTGCGGTTAATACGCTCAAATCTCGCCACGCGAACTCTGGACTTGTGCTGTCCCCGAGCAAGCTACTAAACCTAGCTGGCATGGCTCTCGAAGGAAAGGCACCCACCTCAGAGTAGAAGATGTGTCTGGCTCCCACCGATGCCATCACACGAGCACCGATCTGCCAGTTGATCTGCGCCTCAAAGCGAGAAGGAATGTCTAGCTGGGCCTGTGCGCCATGCACACCCTGCAAATTGGCCAGCGGATTCATATCGATGCGCGAGCGGTATGAGGTTTCAATAAACACATTTTTGAACGGTTCAAACTGACTGGCCACCCGCAAGCCAACACCATGAGAGGACTCAACCCGCTCACCATCAAACCAAGCTTGCTCACTGGTGGCTGGAAGGATGCCTTCGTAGGCCGTCAGGTTCATGCCTGGGTTCACGAATCGTTGCGTTGCCAGAACCGCCGACACCGTCATAACCGAGTGATCGCTGACTTGTGTTGTCACACTGGGCATCATCATCGATTGCTCGATGCGCGCGCGTTCAGCACCCAAGAGACTTGCCCGTCCGGCTTGCTCTACACCCCATCGCGGTTGAACCCACGCCACCCGAACAGAGCCTGAGGTGAGATTGCGTGAGGGCTGAACCCATCCTCTGGCGAACTCGGGGGCGACCAAAGCTTGATCCAATTGCAACCAAGACACAGGTGCGGTCGCCGGTCGCTCTAGTCGTTCC
>JALQZL010000179.1 GCA_023258355.1 Wenzhouxiangellaceae bacterium
AAAACACCCATCTTGGCCGCGAAGACACCAACGCGCGCGACGAGCAAACGACCCGCTTAGGTCTGCAGTATCAGACGGGGCAACAACAGTTTGATTTAGGGCTCCATCGGATTGATATCGACAATGGCTACGATGCGTTCTCGCTAGACAACACACGGACCACACTCTCAGACCAACCAGGCTTTGACCAACAAGACAGCCTCGCCGGGTCAATAAAAATGACCTGGCAAGCCAGTGACAGATTCGACATTGAGGCCTTGGCCAGCCGAGTCGATGCCGATCTCGATTATGGTTATGACGAGGATTGGGCCTTTGAGGCCATTTGTGAGGTCTTTTCTTGTGTCTTTGGTGGCTATACATCGTTTGACCGCTATACCCGGAACACCGATAACACCACAGTCGATATTCGTGCCGTCTCTCAAACCACTGACCAGGCCCATGACTGGGTCATCGGCGTGTATGCCAAAGACCAAAGCCAAGCGCTCGATCGGGTCTATACCTACGCCTCTGATTTCTCAAGCGACTATGACACCACCCATCAAGCGGTCTATGGTCAACTCAATGTCCCACTCAGCACCGATTGGGTGGTGAGTGCTGGCTTGCGTTACGAGCGCTTTGAAGCCGATTATCGGGATTCTAATCAAGCGCGTTATGACCAAGACGAAGGCATGTGGGGCGGCAACCTATCGCTCGAACACAGGCTAGCCAACGGTGATTTGGTCTATGCCCTGATCTCGAAAGGTTACAAAGTCGGCGGCATCAACCCCGATGCGGCTGTGCCCGAGACCGAGCGCCGATACCAAACAGAAGGCCTGTGGAACTATGAGTTGGGGACGAAATTCGCCTTTAATGATGATCGGTTTAGTGTGCGGGCTGCGGTCTTTTATCAACAGCGCAACCAAATCCAAACGCAGCAATCTTTGGTGGTGCCGATTGAGGGGGCGATCTGTCCTTGTGAGTTTATTGAGTTTCAATCGAATGCGGCCAAAGGGCAGGGTTATGGTGCAGAGCTTGAGCTCAACGGGCGCTTGAGCGACCGGGTCAGCCTATTTGCCAGCGTTGGCCTCCTCAAGGCGCAATTCGATGACTTCGTGAGTTTTTCGCATGTCGAGGCGAATGAGGAGACGGGTCTGGGCGTGAACCTAGACGGGCGCGATGTCCCACAAGCGCCGAACTACATGGCGCATTGGGGTGCGGTGGTGCAACTTAACGACCGATGGTCATTGAAAGGTGAGCTCGAGGCCAAAGATGGGTTTTATTTTTCGAGCCGACACGCCACCCGTGCCGATGCCTACGCCTTGACGCACCTCAGACTGAGCTATCAAGCCGATGACTGGGATGTGGCCTTTTGGGTGCGTAATGCCTTTGATCAAACCATCAAAACCCGTGGCTTTGGTGGTTTTGGTAACGACCCAAGAAATGGCTATGCCACTGAACCGTATTACCAGTTTGGTGCACCGAGAACTGTTGGCGTGAGTGGTCAAATTCGGTTTTAGGGGGCGCTTCGGGCGTTGGGCCAATCACCGGAATCGATGGTGTGTTGATAGGCATGCCATGTGGCATGCCCAATCAACGGCATCACCACAACAAACGACAGCCAAAGGGTGAGGAGGCCACTGATGACAGAAGCGACGATAACGGCTGCCCAGACCAACATCGCTGCTTTGTTTCTTAAAACAGCATTGATGCTGGTGATCACCGCAGTCACTGCATCAACACGTTTGTCTAAAAGCATGGGCAAAGAAAATGCGGTCATCGCAAACACTACCAAACTAAACAACGCCCCCACCACGCTACCTATTGAGAGAAAAAGCGCAAGGGCCTGTAAGCTTGGCTCATTTTGCTGCGGATAAAAGACATACAAGGTATTGGCTGCCCTCGCCCAAATCAGCAGCACAATAATCAAAAGCACAGCCAAAACCAGCGATCTTTTCCACGAGGACAAGGCATCCAAGAGACTGGCTTTGAGGGTGATGGGTTTTTGCTGACTCAAACGCTCGGAGATGGCATAGAAGGTCATCGCCAAGGCTGGGGCAACAAACACAAACCCAGAGACCAGGCCCAAATACAAACCGATGTTGCCCCAGACCATCGCCGCCAGGGTCACTGCATAACTGAGCAATGCCATCATCAACCCGAAGCTTAGGCTGTGCTTAGGCGACGCTTTGATGTCTTGAAAGCCACGCCTGAGCCATACAAACGGCGCCGTGTCCTCAAGATCACGACATGGCGCCACAAAGGGCAAGGCGTTGGGGTCTTTCGGAGAACGTGGGCTGGTCATGGGCTTAGTCGACCACAGCCCTTGAAGAGAAATCAAGTACCGACTGTCGGCAACGCCATTTCTTTGGCGTTCTTAGGATCAAGCACTCCC
>JALQZL010000017.1:0-237 GCA_023258355.1 Wenzhouxiangellaceae bacterium
CAACACAGAAACGCTGGCCTCAGTCCCAGCGATTATGCGAAATGGGGCCGAATGGTTTTTGGACATTGGCAAACCGAATAATGGCGGACCCAAAGTCTTCTCTGTCTCTGGTCACGTCAAGTCACCGGGTAACTTTGAGATTCCGTTGGGGACACCGTTTGCTGATCTCTTGGCGATGGCTGGTGGGTTGCATGATGGGCGTCAACTCAAAGGTGTGATCCCAGGTGGGTCCTCAAT
>JALQZL010000017.1:247-17905 GCA_023258355.1 Wenzhouxiangellaceae bacterium
AATCATGGAAGAGATCACCATGGATTACGATGCTTTACAAAAAGCAGGCTCTGGTCTGGGCTCAGGTGCTGTGATTGTCATGGACAACAGCACTTGTATGGTGGCGGCCTGCACACGCATCGCACGCTTTTACTATGCTGAGTCATGCGGGCAATGCACGCCTTGCCGAGAAGGTACTGGCTGGATGTACCGTCTGCTTCAAAAGATCATGGCTGGTCAAGCCAAAGCCAGTGATTTGGATTTGCTTGAGTCTGCCGCTGGTCAGATCGAAGGCCATACCATTTGCGCATTTGGCGAGGCAGCTGCTTGGCCTGTGCAAGGATTCTTGCGCCACTTTAGACATGAATTTGAATACTTCATTGAACATGGCCACTCCATCGTAGACACACAGATTGGGGAGGCTGCGTAACTTATGGCAACGGTGCAAAAGACAGACGTAGATCTGGTGACCTTGGAAATCGACGGCCAATCCGTCAGTGTGCCCGCCGGTTCAATGATCATTGAAGCGTCAGATCAGATCGGCATTGATATTCCAAGATTTTGTTACCACCGCAAGCTTTCCATTGCAGCGAATTGCCGTATGTGTTTGGTGGATGTTGAAAAAGCACCCAAACCATTGCCGGCCTGCGCAACCCCTGTGGCTGAGGGCATGAAGGTTTTTACAGAGTCACGGCGAGCAGTGGATGCTCAACGCGGCGTGATGGAGTTCTTGCTGATCAACCATCCACTGGACTGCCCAATTTGTGACCAAGGTGGCGAGTGTGAGTTACAAGACTTGGCCATGGGCTATGGTCGCTCGGTTTCTCGATTCACCGAGAGAAAACGTGTGGTCAAGGACAAGAACTTGGGGCCATTAGTGGCCACCGACATGACCCGCTGTATCCACTGCACACGCTGTGTACGTTTTCTTGAGGAGGTGGCGGGGACCACTGAGCTTGGTGGCATTGGCCGAGGGGAAAAAACAGAGATCTCGACCTTTGTCGAGCGAAACATCAACTCAGAATTGTCAGGAAACATTATTGATCTGTGTCCTGTTGGGGCCCTGACCAACAAGCCGTTCCGTTTCTCCGCAAGGCCTTGGGAAATGAGAGCGAGGCCCAGTGTGGCAGGCCATGACAATGTGGGTTCGAACATCTTCTATCACGTCCGTGGCCAAAAAATTATGCGCAGTGTGCCCAAGGACAATGAGTCTGTGAACGAATGTTGGTTACCAGACCGCGACCGCTACAGTCATCACGGACTCTCTTCTGACCAGCGTCTCACGACACCCAAAGTCAAACAGGACGGGCAGTGGCGAGATGTCAGTTGGGATGAAGCGCTGGCAGTTGCCAAAGAATGTATTCAAGCGAGCGGTTCGCCTGACCAACTGGGCGCCTTAATCTCGCCTCGGGCGACCAATGAAGAGCATTACTTGCTACAGAAGCTCGTGAGAGGTCTTGGCAGTGACAATATTGATCATCGCCTCCGCGTATATGATTTCTCGCACCCACAAACTGGACGTCCTCGTATGGATGTCCCAAGTCGTGAATGGGGTGAGTCCGATGCCATTTTTCTGATCGGTAGCAATATTCGTCACGACCAACCAATCCTGGGCCACAAGGTCAGGACAGCCTGGCGGCAGTCAGGCGCGACGGTCATGGACCTAAACCCCACGGCCTATGAATTCCATTTTGACTTGGCTCACCGTCTCACCGTCTCACCGAGTGCGATGTTGAGTCACTTGATCAGTCTGGCCACTTTTGCGGCATCAAACACCAACCAGCCATTGCCTGCGTGGGTCGCCGAATACGAGGCGCAAGAGACAACTCAAGCCAGTCAGGATGCTATCAGCGGTATCGTTGCGAACCTAACCGCGGCCGAGAGAGGCTTAATTGTGGTTGGTGATGTGGCACTCAATCACCCGCAAGGTGGTGCGCTTCGATCATTGGCTGAGTGGTTGGGTGATGTCTTGAAGGTGGGGGTCTGCATCTTGGGAGGTCCTGCTAACGCGGCGGGCGCACACCGAATGGGTGCGACACCTCTAAACGGAGGCTTGACTGCTTATCAGATGTTATCTGAGCCTCTGTCGAGTTATATCTTGTATGATTTTGAGCCTGCGCATGACGCTGCGCATTCAGGCCAAGCCATGAGGACACTGGAAAACGCTCAACATGTCGTTGCGATCACCAATTTTGCAAGCGATGATCTCTTGGCCGTTAGTGATGTTCTCCTGCCGCTCGCGGCAGTGCCGCAAACCGAAGGCACCTACGTCAATCTTGATGGCATTGAGCAAACATTTGAGGCTGCTGTGGCACCCGCCGGTGATGCTCGCCCAGGATGGAAGATTCTTCGCCGATTGGGTGACCAATTAGGTCTGAGCGGTTTTAACTTTATTCACGTTGATGCCGTGCACGCAGAGAGTCTTCAGGCGTTTTCTGAGAGTGAAAAGGCAGCGCGCTCATTTGATGACGCACGCCTTGCTAGCCACCCGTGGTCAGACAAATCATCCCTGGTCCGTATTGGTGACGTGCCAATGTATCACTGTGATGGTTTGGTCCGTCGATCACAGCCTCTTCAAGACAGTGATCATGCAAAATCACCTGTGGCAAGGTTGCATCCGACCACAATCCAGTCGCTTGGTCTAGTCGAAGGGCAAGCCGTGGCATTAAATCAAGATGGCACCACCGTGTCATTGCCTTGGGCTGTCGATCCTCGTATCCCCGAAGGATGCGTCTGGCTGCCCGTCGCACAAAGCGAGGTCACTGGCCTTGGCTTGGCCTACGGTGAAGTCAGTGTCGTGGGGAGTCAGGCGTGATTGAGCAGATCACCACATTGATTTGGACGGTCACTAAGATCATGGCCATTGTGTTGCCTGTGACGATTGGGGTCGCCTATTTCACTTACTTTGAGCGCAAAGTCATTGGCTATATGCAGGCACGACGGGGACCTAACCGTGTTGGTCCGCTGGGGTTGCTTCAGCCTTTCGCCGATGTTTTTAAAATGCTTTTCAAAGAGCTCATTATTCCAGCCAATGCAAACCGTTTCTTATTCTTGCTTGCGCCTGTCTTGGCACTCGCACCGGCACTCACTGCTTGGGCGGTTGTGCCATTCGATGATTGGCTTGTCTTGGCTGATATTGATGCCGGCTTATTGTTTGTGTTGGCCATGACATCGATGGGTGTTTACGGCATCTTAATTGGAGGATGGGCATCTAACTCCAAATATGCGTTATTGGGTGGTTTAAGGTCTGCAGCCCAGACTGTCAGTTATGAAATTGCGATGGGCTTTGCTTTGGTGGGCGTGGTTGTCTTGTCAGGAACACTCAACTTAACAGGCGTTGTCATGGCGCAAAGTGGTGGTGTGTTTACTTGGTTCTGGTTACCGTTGTTGCCACTTTTTGTCATCTACTTCATCTCCGGCGTCGCAGAGACTAACCGTGCACCTTTTGATGTGGCAGAGGGTGAGTCTGAAATTGTGGCGGGATTCCACGTTGAGTACTCAGGGGCTGCATTTGCGGTCTTTTTCTTAGCTGAGTATGCCAACATGATCCTCATCTCGGCTTTGGCTTCTTTGCTGTTTTTGGGTGGGTGGTTATCACCTTTTGAAAACATGCCTGTCTTGGGAGACTCTTGGCTGGCCATTGCGGGAATTCATTGGTTCTTGGCCAAGACGGCTGTCTTTTGTTTCCTATACCTGTGGTTCCGAGCGACTTTCCCACGCTATCGCTACGATCAAATCATGCGGTTGGGCTGGAAAGTATTTATCCCAATCACGATTGTCTGGGTCATGGTCGCAGGGGCCATGCGCGTGGCAGGGCTTTATGGATAAGGGTGATCGACAATGAATAAGGTGACCAATTATCTCCGTTCTCTGATGTTAATCGAGCTGTTCAAAGGCTTGAGTGTGACCTTTAGGTACTGGCGGACTCCCAAAGAGACGCTAAATTATCCAGAAGAGAAAACGCCAAAGTCAGCCAGATTTAGAGGGCTTCATGCGTTGCGTCGTTACCCCAATGGCGAGGAACGGTGTATCGCCTGCAAACTTTGTGAGGCGGTCTGTCCTGCACTGGCTATTACGATTGACTCACATCAAAGAGAGGATGGCACGCGTCGCACAACTCGATATGACATCGATCTTTTCAAATGCATCTACTGCGGCTTTTGTGAAGAGTCATGTCCGGTTGACTCCATTGTTGAAACTGACATCAGCGAGTATCACTTTGAGAATAGAGGCGAGCATATTGTCACTAAGCCGCAGCTTCTAGCGATTGGTGACCGTTATGAGAATCAAATTGCGGCCGCGAGACGTCAAGATTCAGCCTACCGCTAAGAGAAGAACACATGCCCATCATTGAAATTGTTTTTTATTTATTTGGAGCCATCCTGGTCGCCTCAGCACTTAGCGTGGTGACCGTGGGTAACCCCGTCTACGCTGTGCTTTTCCTGGTCTTGTCATTCTTCTCTGCGGCCTGTATCTGGATGCTGTTGCAAGCAGAGTTTCTAGCGATTGTCCTCGTACTTGTTTATGTCGGTGCGGTGATGGTGCTGTTCTTATTTGTGGTGATGATGCTCGATGTCAGCGGTAAAGAGAAAAGAGCTCAAGTTGTTCGTTATCTGCCAGTTGGGCTGTTGGTTGCCCTTGCCATGGCAGCGCAGCTCTTTTTGCTGATCTGGACACAGGGTTTCGAGACCCAAGCCTTCCCAACGCCCTATCCTGAGGGCTACAGTCACACGGAAGCGTTGGGGCAGTTACTGTATACCAAATACCTCTACGCTTTTGAGATCGCTGCGGTGCTTTTGCTTGTTGCGATTATCGCAGCCATTGCACTAACTCACCGCAAGCGACCTGACACTCGCTATCAAGATCCCTCGAACCAGATTAAGGTGCGACGCGAGGAGCGCGTTCGTCTTGTATCTATGGCCAGCGATGGATGGGTTGGTCGCTCAAATGGTCACGGGAAGGAGGAATCATAATGCTGACACTTGCTCACTTCCTAACACTCGGTGCATTGCTGTTTTCAATTAGCGTTGCTGGCATATTTTTGAATCGTAAGAATGTGCTCTTATTGTTGATGTGTATTGAATTGATGTTGTTGGCAGTCAATATGAACTTTGTTGCCTTCTCTCGGTTCCTCAATGTCATGGATGGTCAGGTGTTTGTGTTTTTCATCCTGACTGTGGCGGCAGCCGAGGCAGCTATCGGGCTGGCCATTTTAGTTGTCTTGTTCCGTAATCGACAGTCGATTGCGGTCGGTGATATCGCGGATTTGAAAGGTTAATCGTGTGTCTATAAAAGCACTCATTCTTCTGAGTCCCATTCTGCCTTTGCTAGGCAGTGCCATTGCTGGCTTGTTTGGTCGGCAAGTTGGTAGAGCAGGGGCCCATTGGGTCACAATCTTAGCTGTCATGGGTTCTTTTGCCTTGTCATCCTATGTTGCATGGCAGGTCTTCTTAAATGATCTTCCGACACTCAATTACACCGTCTACACTTGGGCAGTCGTCGATAATTTCAATTTAGAAGTCGGCTTCTTGATTGACAGCTTGACCGCTTTGATGATGGTGGTTGTGACTTTTGTCTCTTTGATGGTTCACATCTACACCATTGGCTACATGCACGATGATCCCGGCTATCAGCGTTTCTTTGCCTATATCAACTTATTTACTTTCGCCATGCTGATGCTGGTGATGGCCAACAACTTCTTGCAATTATTCTTCGGCTGGGAGGCTGTTGGGCTGGTGTCTTATCTGTTGATTGGATTCTGGTTTAAGAAAGAATCGGCAGTGAAGGCTAATTTAAAAGCGTTCTTGGTAAACCGAGGCGGGGACTTCGGTTTGGTCTTAGGTGTTGCCGCCGTTGCTTATTACATGGGCTCATTGGACTATTTTGAGGTGTTTGCTCGGGCACCAGAAGTTTCGGACTTGTCTGTGAATCTGATGGGTGATGCGTCATGGTCAGTTATGACCGTGATTTGTATCTGTTTGTTTATTGGTGCCATGGGCAAATCAGCCCAAGCACCACTGCATGTGTGGTTGCCAGACTCCATGGAAGGCCCCACACCCATTTCGGCGCTCATTCATGCTGCGACCATGGTCACAGCCGGTATTTTTATGGTGGCAAGATTGTCACCGCTTTTTGAGCAGTCTCCGACGGCGTTGAGTTTCATTTTGATTGTCGGTTCAGTGACCGCACTATTTTTGGGGCTCATTGGGATTGTTCAAAATGACATCAAGCGGGTAGTGGCATATTCAACATTGTCACAGCTTGGTTACATGACGGTCGCCCTTGGTGTGTCAGCTTATTCCGTGGCTATTTTTCACTTGATGACGCATGCCTTTTTCAAAGCACTTCTCTTCTTAGGTGCAGGCTCTGTGATCATCGCACTCCATCACAAGCAAGATATGCGCGAAATGGGTGGATTAGGTCGCTACATGCCGATCACTGCTGTCACAGCTTGGTTAGGTTCACTGGCTTTGATCGGCTTTCCCTTCTTCTCAGGGTTCTACTCAAAAGATATGATCATCGAGGCGGTCAAAGCCTCGGATCGGGCTGGCGCTGGCTTTGCAACTGTTGCAGTCATGGCGGGCGTTGTTGTGACTTCGCTGTATACCTTCCGCATGCTCTACCTGACATTTCATGGTCAAACGCGCATGGATGAACACACCCGTAGCCATGCCCATGAATCGCCATGGGTTGTCACCGTGCCTTTGATCTTGTTGGCTATCCCATCAGTGGCCATTGGATACTTCACCATCGAGCCACTGTTATTTGGTGGTGTTTTGGCTGATGCCATCACAGTCAGCCCAGCCAACGATGTTGTGGCCAAGTTGGCTTATAAATTTCATGGTCCATTTGAATTTGGCCTTCATGGGTTCGTGACACCGGTATTCTGGCTAGCCATGCTCGGTGTGGCAACAGCGACCTATGTCTACTTATTTAGTATTAATGTGGCGACGACTGTGAAAACACGTTTCCACTGGGCTTGGCAGGTCTTAGATCAGAAATATGGATTTGACTCGCTTTATCAAAAAGGCATTGCTGGAGGCTCGCTTGCGCTGGCCCGCGTGTTGTCCACGTGGTTTGACAGCCGATTGATTGATCAGCTGGTGGTCAATGGCTCAGCAAATTGGGTGGGTCGTTTTTCTGCTCTGACCCGAAAGTTACAGACGGGCTATGTCTTTCACTATGCATTCACGATGATTATTGGCCTGGTGGCTTTGTTAGCCTCCTTCGTGTGGCTTCGATAAGGATTTTGAAAACAGATGTATGATTGGCCCCTATTAAGCCTACTGATTTGGCTGCCGATTGCCACCGCTGTGCTCGTGGTGGCGCTTGGCAATTCACATGAATCCCTTGTTCGTCCAGTGGCACTCATTGGCGCATTGGCGACATTATTGCTTTCTGGTCTTGTCTATCTGGGCTTTGATACCGCCACAGCTGCCTATCAATTCCAAGAACGCGTCCTATGGATAGAAGCTTTCAATATCTACTATCACCTAGGGGTAGATGGCTTGGCATTGCCGTTGGTGTTGTTGACCACTTTGATTGGTGTCCTTGTCATTATTGGTGGTTGGACCATTGAAGACCGACCCCATTTATACCTCGCTGCCTTTCTTGTATTAGAGGGGTTGATGGTGGGTGTTTTTGCTGCCATGGATGCGCTGCTGTTTTACGTCTTTTTTGAGGCGATGCTGGTGCCGATGTTCTTGATAATCGGTATTTGGGGCGGGCCGAATCGCATTTATGCCACGGTGAAATTTTTCTTATTCACCTTCTTTGGTTCGGTGTTCATGCTGATTGCGCTGATTTGGATGTACCTGCAGTCAGGAAGCTTCCAAATCACTGATCTGCATCAGTTGCCGATCGCGCTCGAGGCTCAGATTTTAATTTTCTTAGCTTTCTTAATTGCTTTTGCCGTCAAAATTCCGATGTGGCCTGTGCACACCTGGCTACCCGATGCTCACGTTGAAGCTCCAACCGGTGGCTCGGTGGTCTTAGCGGCAGTCATGCTTAAAATCGGCGGGTATGGACTCGTGCGTTTTTCGCTACCCATCACACCAGATGCGGCGGCGACACTTGACTGGTTAGTTATTGGACTGTCGTTGGTGGCCATTACCTACATTGGCTTTGTCGCCCTCGCCCAATCTGACATGAAAAAATTAATCGCCTACAGTTCAATCTCTCACATGGGCTTTGTCACCTTGGGACTCTTCTTAACGTTCGCAATTGCGAGAAACTCGGGCAGCCTAGCTGGTGCTGGTTTGGGTATCTCAGGCGCGATGGTTCAGATGGTCTCTCATGGCTTTATATCGGCTGCCATGTTCTCTGCGGTTGGTGTGCTCTATGACCGCGTCCATAGCCGAGAAATCGCATCGTATGGTGGCGTGGCGAATGTCATGCCATGGTTTGCTGTCTTCGCTGTGCTCTTTTTCATGGCCAACAGTGGGTTGCCAGGCACCAGTGGATTCGTTGGTGAGTTCATGGTCATTATCGCTGCCTTTCATGCCAACTTCTGGTTTGCCTTTGTCGCAGCAACCACGCTGTTGCTTGGGGCAGGTTACAGCCTATGGCTTGTCAAACGTGTGTTTTATGGCGAGATTGGTAGTCACACGGTGGCGGGCCTGAAAGACCTCCATACCCGTGAGTGGGTTGTCATGGTGACGTTAGCCATTTTCGTCATTGGTGTGGGTGTTTGGCCATTCCCATTGGTGGAGATGATGGAGGCATCGATCGCTGAGCTTCTAAGTCATATCGTGGAGTCAAAAATCAAATGATGTGGAACGATCTACAACTGGCATTGCCAGAAATCTTTGTTCTGACGATGGCCTGTGTGGTGTTGCTCGCTGACTTGGCCATTCCCGAGAGCCGCCGTGGGCTCACGCATTTGATTGCGACGCTGACTTTGATTTTTGCGGCAATCCTAACAGCGCGACTGATGCTAGCATCAGGAGAAGTGGCGTATGCCTTCAGCGATACGTTTGTTCGAGATCGGTTTGGTGATGTCTTAAAAGTATTCAGTTACTTAACACTCGCTGCTGTTTTTGTCTATGCCAAGCACTATTTGCGCCAATTTAATCTCTTTAAGGGTGAGTTTTATACATTAAGCTTATTTGCGCTCTTGGGCATTATGGTCATGATTTCAGCTGCCTCAATGCTCACGCTTTATCTTGGACTGGAGTTGTTGGCGCTCTCCACATATGCGCTGGTTGCTTTGAACAGAAACTCCTTGTCTGGTTCTGAGGCTGCCATGAAGTATTTTGTGCTGGGTTCGCTGGCATCAGGGCTGTTGCTCTATGGGATGAGCCTTTTGTATGGTGCGACGGGCACATTGGAATTGTCGGCGTTATCTGCCAGTCTCTCCGGTGGCGCTGGTCAGAGTATGCTGTTAACGTTCGGTCTGGTTTTCGTGGTTGTGGGTGTGGCTTTCAAAGTAGGCGTGGTGCCTATGCATATGTGGGTACCCGATGTCTATCATGGCGCCCCACTAGCCAGCACATTGTTCATTGCAACAGTCCCTAAGATTGCCAGTTTGGCCTTAGCGATCCGACTCTTGCAAGATGGTTTAGGCACATTGCATGGTGACTGGCAATTGATGCTAGCCATCATTGCGGCATTGTCTTTGATCTTGGGCAATTTGGCTGCCATCGCACAAACCAACATCAAGCGGATGCTCGCCTATTCCACCATCTCTCATATGGGGTTTATGTTGATGGGTATTCTTGGTGGTACGAGTGAAGGTTATGCCGCTGCGATGTTCTACACATTAGCGTATGTGGTGATGTCGGCAGGTGCCTTTGCCATGGTGATCATGCTGTCCACAGCAGGCCATGAAGTTGAAGAGATTGATGACTTTAAAGGCTTGGCAAAACGTAGTCCCTGGCATGCTTTTTTAATGCTGATGTTAATGTTCTCTTTGGCGGGTATCCCAGTGTTCCTCGGCTTTTTTGCGAAATGGCAAGTGATCGCAGCCTCAATCAGTGCTGGGTTCACCGGCTTGGCTATTTTGGCGGTGGTCATGGCTGTTGTTGGCGCCTTCTACTACTTGCGAGTGGTTAAGGTGATGTACTTCGATGAGCCCGAGGCATCTATGGCCCCATTGCAGGCGCCAGTCGATTTTCGGGCGCTGTTGAGTGTCAATGGTATCGGTGTCTTGGCTTTGGGGATTTTCTCAAGCGGCCTGATCCAAATATGTGTACGCGCTTTCTCTTAAAGCCAATTTGTGCTGCTAAAACCACCAGACAGCAGCAAACCACACCAGCATAATGAGGGCGATAAAGCCTTTGGCAATGGTGCCAGCCACCACGCCAAGGGTGGCGCCAACACCTGCACGCATGGATGAGTCTAGGGTGGCTTTGCCAATTAAGTGACCGGCCACGGCCCCAATAAATGGGCCAAGCAAGATGCCCGCCAGACCAAAGAACAAACCAAACAGGAGACCCAGTGTGGCGCCGAGGATGGCCAGGCGTCCAGCACCAAACCGCCTCGCACCCTCCGCTGTGGCGAGGAAGTCAACAATCACTGAAGCAGCGGCAAGTAAGCCCAGCCAAAAGAGGGTCCAAAAGCCCACCGATGAAAATTGGTCGAGCCAGGCCATGAGCACCATGCCCAGCCACATCAGTGGCACGCCTGGTAGCACCGGTAAAATGATGCCCGCCAAGCCCACCACAATAAGCGTGACAGAGAAGATCCACCCCACATAAATTAACCATTGCCAAGTGAGTATGTCCATAGGCTAGGGACCTGTCTTTGTGAGATGGATCAGTGCATCAATCGCTTCATCTGGCGTTTGAAAGCTGCAAACAAGACGGCCCACGTTGCGGTAGCCGGGCCACCGGTGGAAAGCAACACCATTGGCCTCAAGATGCTGGAACATGGCTTCACTGGTCTCGATAAACACCTCATTGGCTTCGACAGGCCACACCAGGGCAATGTGTTGATGCGCACTTAATTCTTTTGCGAGTTTCTGCGCCTTTAGATTCGCTTGTCCGGCCAGCGTATGGCCCAGCCCATTCTCTAGCAGTGCCAGTAGTTGAGCAGATACGAAGCGCATTTTAGAGAGTAAGTGACCACCACGCTTTCTGCGTCGGTGCATCCCCTCTAGCCAATCTGGACGATTGCCAAAGACAATAATGGCCTCGGCATCCATGGCACCATTTTTGGTGCCACCAAAGGCTAAGACATCAATGCCTGCTCGCCACGTTATTTCAGCTGGTGAGGCTTCCAGATAGCTCACTGCATTTGCAAATCGGGCACCATCCATATGCATCGGTAGCCCGTGTTTCTTAGCCACTTCGCTGATACTTGTGATCTCATCAGCTGTATAGGCTGTGCCACACTCAGTGGCTTGAGTAATGGATACAACAGCGGGGGCTACATTATGAACACCATGCGCCCCTGCTTGCGTGATCGTCTCGTCTAGGATGGCCGCATCCAGTTTTCCGTTTTCACCACACACAGGACATAGTTTGGCGCCATGGGTGTAGAACTCTGGTGCGCCTCCCTCATCATTGTGTATGTGGGCATTTGGATGACAATAGATCGCCCCCCATGGTGGGCTGAGCGTGCCCAGAATAATGCTATTTGCAGCGGTGCCCGTGGCCAACGGCAGGACCGATACATCCGTTTCAAAGTAGTCGGAGAATGCCTGATCCAGCCTTAGGCTCCACTCATCGGCTGCATAGGCCGTGGCATATCCATCATTCGCCTGAACCAAGGCGTCCACAACCTTCTCATGGGCAGGGGCTTCATTGTCACTTTTAAAGTTCAAAATGCGCATGTTAGGCATTGTAGCAACCCCCTGTGCCAAAATACCCTGTCATGAGTGAGAAATTTATACCGACTGCGGCGACTGGGCTTCCCATTGCCCGCATGGCTGATGAAATTAAGGCGGCGATTCGAGCGCATCCCGTGGTCATTATTGCTGGTGAAACGGGCTCCGGGAAGTCGACACAGTTACCCAAGCTGTGCCTTGAGCTGGGTCGCGGGCAGGATGGATTGATTGGCTGTACTCAGCCTCGACGACTCGCTGCACGCTCTGTTGCTAGGCGAGTAGCCGATGAGATTGGCACAGAAGTGGGTGGACGGGTTGGGTTCCAAGTCCGTTTCACTGATCAAGTCTCACAAAGCACTCAAATCAAATTCATGACTGATGGCATTTTGCTTGCCGAGATCCATCGAGACCGAAAGCTTAGCCGCTATGACACTATTATCATTGATGAAGCCCATGAGAGAAGTCTCAACATTGACTTCCTCTTAGGTTATCTCAAGGGTGTGATAGCCAAGCGTCCCGATTTAAAAATCATCATCACATCTGCCACCATTAATACGGATCAATTTTCCAAACACTTCAATGACGCACCCGTGATCGAGGTGGAGGGGCGTGGATATCCTGTCGAGATTGAATATCAAGCGCCTAAAGAGGGTGAGGAGTTAGGTGCTCAGATCAAACGGGCTATCGATCGGTTGACGCGGATTAATCCTCGCGGCGATATTTTGGTTTTCTTGCCGGGCGAAAGGGAAATTTTCCAAGTCGCTCGATGGCTGAGAAAAGCCAATCTACCCCATACCGACATCTTGCCTTTATATGCGCGATTACCCAATCAGCATCAGGATAAGATATTTACAGTGGGCACTGGACGTCGGGTCGTTCTGTCTACCAATGTCGCTGAGACGTCGCTGACTGTGCCTGGCATCCATTTTGTGATCGATAGTGGCTTGGCTCGTATCTCACGCTATACAGCCCACTCACGTGTCCTGCGTTTACCGATTGAGCCAGTTTCTCAAGCCGCTTGTGAGCAGCGTGCGGGTCGATGTGGGCGTATTGGGCCAGGTGTGTGTATCCGACTCTTTGATGAAACCGATTTCCTGGGAAGACCAGCCTACACCGAGCCAGAAATTCAACGAGCCAGCTTGGTTGGCGTCATTTTGCAAATGCAATCGTTGGGCTTGGGCCAACCTGAAGCATTTCCGTTTATTGATCCACCACCCATGCGTCTATTGGGTGAGGCATGGCAGACACTCTATGAATTACAGGCTGTTGATGGAGACAAGTGTCTCACACAGCAGGGTCGCCTCTTGGCTCGCTTGCCGATTGAGGCGCGATTTGGTCGAATACTCTTAGAGGCCAATACCAGAGGATGTGTTGATGAAATCACGATTCTGGTCGCTGCTTTAAGTATCGGTGATGTACGGGATCGTCCCATCGATCAACAGCAAGCAGCAGATCAGGCCCATGCACAATTCATTGTTCCCAGCTCAGATTTTTTGACACAGATAAAGTTATGGCGTTGGTGGCAAGATACCCGGCGATCGCACTCAAGTAATCAAGCCAATAAGCTGGCCAGAGCCCATTTCTTAGCGCCCAATCGCTTGCATGAGTGGAGCCAACTTGTTCGTCAACTCCGTGAATTGGCAAAGCAAGAGAACTTTAAGCTCAATAAAACCCCGTGCCACGATGATGAGGCTATTCACCGTTCGCTGCTTTCAGGCTTTCTCTCAATGGTGGGGAGGCTCGATGAAAAGGGCATTTATGAAGGTGTCAGGGGCCATGGTTTTCGAATTTTCCCAGGGTCTGTGTTAGCGAAACGCCAACCGCAGTGGATTATGTCTGCCGAGCGGGTGGATACAGGCCAGACCTATGCCCGCATGGTTTCGGGTATCGATGTGTCTTGGCTCGAGAGTCAGGCATCACATCTCCTAAAGCGGCGTGTTTTCGATCCGTATTGGAGCAGACGCCAAGGGCGAGTCTTGGGATTTGAGCAGCTATCTTTCCATGGCCTTGTGATTGTGCCAAAACGCAGGATCCATTACGGGCCCCATGACCCTAAACAAGCACGTCAATTATTTATTCACCATGCCCTAGCGCGTGGGGAGATCAATTTTAACGTTGATTTCATCAAAAAAAATGAGTCTTTAAAAAACCTCATGGCTCAACATGAGCACAAACAGCGTCGCCGTGATCTGTTGGCTTCTGATGAGGCAGTGGCTGATTTCTTCGAGCCCCAATTACCAGCAGACATTTATACTGCCAAAGCTTTTGTGAATTGGGTGAAGGGGCTGTCGGCAGCGCAAAGCGATGCGTTGCTTTTAGGCCAAGCCCAGTTGCTCCGAGAGCAAGCGCATCTTGCCCAAGAAGAAGCCTTTCCCGACCACTGGATGTTAGGTGATGAGTCTCTAAAACTTCACTATTTATTTGATCCGAGTAGTGATGAAGATGGGGTGACCCTAGATTGTCCGTTGCATCTTTTAAACCAGCTCGACAACACTGAGCTCCAGTGGCTAGTGCCTGGGTTCACAGAAGAAAAAGTCATTGCCTTGATTTCGAGCTTGAGAAAATCCCAACGGCGCTTACTGGTGCCGATTAAAGAGTATGCTCGAGCGGCGATTGAGGCCATTGGTCCGCCTGAGGGCTCACTGGTTGAGAAATTAACTGAGGTGCTGTCTAAGATGACTGGGTTGTCGATACAAGCCAGTGACTTTAATCTCGATAAGCTTTCTCCCCACCTATTCATGCGAATTCGAGTCATCAATGACTCTAGAGAGGTATTGGGGGTAAGCCGAGATCTGCAAGTACTTAAGTCTCAATTCTCTCAGTTAGCCCGCGATCAATTTATGGCACGTCAGTCCAGTCAGTGGCATAGGGATGGGCTCTCATACAAAGAGCTGATTGCTTTACCATGGGAGATCACAACGGCGGGTGGTCATCAAGCTTGGCCCGCTTGGGTAAATCAGAAAGACGGAATCGGTGTTCGATTATTTGATCAACCTGAGGAAGCAGCCGAGGCTCACCAAGCGGCGATGCTTAGTCTATGTCGACGGGCGCTCAGTGAAAAAATCAAATACATTCAGAAAAATAATGGACTCACACGGCCTGCACAAATCGCTTGGACCACACAAGAGGATGTCTCTTCTTTGGTCTCCTATCTAATTGATAGGCTAGTTGTGGAGCATATTGAAAAAAATGGTGGGGCAGCGGTTCGTGATCGAGAGACGCTTGATGCGCTCAATCACGACATGGGCAAGGCTTTGGTCCAGCAGTACCAGGTGGTGGCTCAGGTAATGGATCGCGTTATTATTCAGTGGCATGAGTGCCTTTTAAAAGCAAATGACCTACATTTTGCCGTACCAAACAATATTGATGATGTCTTGAGTCAACTCAATGACTTGGTCTATCCGGGCTTCATCAAAGACATTACTTTAGAGCGACTGTCTTCTTATGAGCGGTATTTGAAGGCGGTCTTTCTGAGGTTGGAGGCACTCGAGCATGACCCGGGGAAAGACTGGAAGCGACAACAGCAAGTTGCTGTTTATTGGGATAGGTATCTTGCCCGACTGGCAGACGGCCATTGGTACACACCTGAGCTAGACCAGTTTCGATGGGCCTTAGAGGAGTACCGTGTACAAGTCTTTGCTCAGAAACTGGGGACAAAGGAGAAAGTGTCAACCCAACGTCTGGATGCCTTGTGGGGGTTGGTTGAGGAGGCTTGATCAACAAGCTCGCTTAAGGGGAATTTTACGTCCAAGAATTGGTCACAGGTGTACAATAAAGGGGTGATAGTAGCGTACTGTAAGAGGCAAGCAATGGCTCATCAGCATTCCCAAAGGTTTAAATGGCTCTCGACAGCGATTTTGTTGCTTATTTTATTGGGCTCAACTTCCGCTGAGGCTCAACTTAAGCTATTGATTAATAAAGACGAGGTGAGTGGGCGCTTTGTTTTAGATGGTGCTGCCTCCTATGCCACGGGAACCGGGTTAGTCTCTATGAATCTCTTACTGGGCGAGAGTGCAGCTGGTGGGGATAATCCATTGTTCTGCTTTGATTATTCCACGGCTGATCAGCCGGTCGCTCTGGAAATCAACAGCTACTCCTCTGCACAAGATCAGCAGCTATTGATTCCAGAATTGAGACTGGCTTCGGCACTGCAGTATCAACTGAGCAATAGCACAATCGCCATCACACCTGCAGACACTGTGGCCTGTTTTTTTAGACAATACGATGCTCAAGCTGGAGGTCTTCAGTCTGAGTTCGGGCTCTTTGGTCAAGCAAGCGGTGGTGCAGTGACGCCGCTAAACACGAGCGAGATCTTTCATGACAGTTTCTCTGGCATCGTCAGTCTTACGGTGGAGATCTCAGAGCCAGTGGTGAATGGTGACGGCAGCACCAGCTACATCATCACAGCCACGAACAACGCGGCGTTCTCCGTATCTGATCTGGCGCTGCAACAATCTATTCCTTTTGGTATCGACATCGCCTTGGATAACTGCACCGTGAATGGCCAGACACCTTTCGATACCTGTATTAATGCAAACCAAGGCGATCTTCGCTATCAAGGCTTTAGCCTAGCAGCAGGCGAGAGTTTGGTTTTGGAAGTGACCGCGTCGAGAAACGCCAGTTGGGCTTATGAACCGGCTGTTCAAACCGTGCCAGTTTATGTCGGTTTTGTAGCCAAGACCTCTGCAGGATTTATCTTTGATACCGCACAAAGTGTCCTGGCGCCTGAGTAAGTGATGATGTTTTCGTCTGCAAACGGCATGGATGTTATCTCAGCTGGTGGACACACAAGCTAGTCTCACCCAATGGCTTGTTCAGTATGCTGAGCATGCAAATCTCAAAAGTGACCAAGACCTCGTTGCTTTAGCTGAGCAAGTGGCGAGGTCTGTGCCCAGTGAAACACTGGCTCTCGTCCACAGAACGCTTCAAAATCTAGAACCACTTTCTCCTGATGTGGCCACAGTGGCGGCAGTGATCATGTTCAGCATGCCGGAAAGTGGCACTGAAAAAACCACAGCCAGTCCTTTAGATGGCAGTACCCAAGCATTGATCGACCAGATCAGGCGCCTTGATTATTTCGGACGCACTTATCTGTCCTCTGATCAAGAGCGTGCGGAGGGATTGCGGCGCCTTTTACTAGCACTGATTGCGGACGTGCGGGTGGCATTAATTGCGTTGAGCTGGCAACTTGCGCGGCTACAAGCAGCGAGTAATCTTGGTGAATCAGACCAGCAAGCCATTGCAGAAGAGACGCGGTTGATTTATGCGCCGCTGGCCAATCGATTGGGTATTTGGCAGCTGAAGTGGGCACTCGAGGACTTGTCGTTTCAGTACCTCGAACCAAAAGCTTATCAGCAGATACAGCGACTTGTTAGAGAGCAGCAACAGGTTCGTCAGATATTTATCAATGAGTTTTTGTCAGATCTGAGGCTCAAGCTCTCAGAGGCACACCTTGAGGCAGACGTGAGTGGCCGTGCAAAGCATCTGTACTCAATCTGGCGAAAGATGCAAAAGAAAGGCCTCGACTTTCATGAGCTGTTTGATGTGCGTGCGGTGCGGATTCTCGTTTCCTCGCTGGCGGACTGTTATGCAGCACTGGGCCTGGTCCATACCCATTGGCAACCCGTGCCAGGGGAGTTTGATGACTATATAACAAACCCAAAGGCAAACCTCTATCAGTCGCTGCATACCGCTGTCGTTGGGCCAGGTAATCGTGTCATTGAGGTCCAAATTCGCACCCACGAGATGCACCAGCACGCAGAGCTAGGTGTCGCTGCCCACTGGCGCTACAAGGAAGAGGGCCCACGTGACCCGCAATTGGAAAAGCGGATTGGTATGATGCGCCAGCTCTTCGACAGCCCAGATCAGGACGATCAGGCGATCTTAGAGGGCTTTGAGAACCTGACAAGCGA
>JALQZL010000180.1 GCA_023258355.1 Wenzhouxiangellaceae bacterium
TTCTGTTTAACGACACCATTAGCGCAAATATTGCGTCCGGCAGTGAGGCTGCGGTTTCATCAGAATCTATTGAGCAAGCGGCGATGTCGGCTTGTGCTATGGAATTTATAGACAAGCTCCCAGGTGGTATGCAAACCAAGCTTGGCCCGGGTGGTATATCTCTGTCTGGAGGGCAGCGTCAGCGGATTGCCATTGCCCGCGCCTGGCTGAAGAACGCACCGATATTGTTGCTTGACGAAGCGACCTCTGGGCTGGATGCCGAGTCTGAGAAATGGATCCAAGAGGCTTTATCTAAACTGGTTGAGCATCGAACATGCCTTGTGGTGGCACATCAACTGTCTACTATCAAAAAAGCAGATCAAGTGGTTGTGCTTGACCGAGGTCGGATTGCAGAAATTGGTACCCATAATGAACTCATTGGCATAGAGGATGGCCTCTATCGCCACCTTTATTATTTGCAGTTCTCGCAAAATGAATAAACGGCTTGCTGAAACGTGGCTCACCCACATCTGGTACGAACGAACCAAGCCTCCATTTTGGTTACAAGCTTTATCTCAGCTACACAGCGTGTTTCGATCATTCGGGCTTCTCGGGCAGCTTCCACAAAAAGCGCAAACCCTTCAGGTCCCTACTATTGTTGTGGGGAACATAACGGCGGGTGGTTCAGGGAAAACGCCAGTGGTCATTTCGCTGGCTAAGGCTTTGATGGACGAGGATTGGCGAGTGGGCGTTGTCATGCGAGGTTATCACCACTCGCGCGCTGAAAAGCAACCAAGACGAGTCCTCAGTGACACCGATCCGAAGGTGTGTGGCGATGAGGCTTTGTTGATTAGTCAAAGCACAGGAGCCCCTGTGTGGGTAGGCAAGAATCGATCAGCCTGTGTTCAGGAAGCCATTGCCTCTGGTGTGGAGGTTGTTTTATGTGATGATGGGCTGCAACATGGCAAGTTGGAGAGAAGTTATGAGATTTGTTTGATTGATGGTTCTCGTGGATTCGGTAATGGTCAACTAATGCCAGCTGGTCCACTTCGAGACCCAGTGGATCGCTTAGATACGGTGGATCAGATACTAATCAAAGGTGAGGGCTTCGGCGTTTCGCAAGCTTACTCTCGGTTTGAGCTTTTGCCACAGAGCTTTTTTCACCCCCTGACCCAGACTCACCACGACGTGGGCCAATGGCCACATCAAGAGGTCGTTGCGTTGTGCGGCATTGCCAACCCAGCGTCTTTTAAAGGGACGCTGGAGCATTTGGGTTTGAGGCCAAGCCTTATGAGATTTAGGGATCATCATGAGTATGGGGAGGCTGACTTCGTTGGCTTGGAGGATGGTGCCACTGTTGTGGTGACTGAAAAGGATTGGGTCAAAATTGAGCGCTTGGGCCTTGATGAAAGCCAATTGAAAAATATCTATGTGCTGAAAGTCCGCGCTGAGATTGAGACAGATGCCTTAAACCAAGTGTTAAGTCATGTCAGGAGCTATCAGGTCAATGCATAATTTTCATATACTGATTCCCGCGAGGCTTGCCTCGACGAGACTTCCTAACAAGCCGCTGGCAGATGTCTCGGGTCTGCCTTTGGTCGTTCGGGTCCTCCAGCGTGCGCTTGCTATTCCTACCGAAAGCGTTCATGTCGTCACTGATCATCCATCGATCGCCTCCGTTGTAGAAGCGCACGGTGGCGCTGCGATCATGACTCGCGTAGATCACAGCTCAGGCACAGACAGATTGGTAGAAGCCGTCAGTATTCTAGGATTGGATGATCAAGCTGTTGTGGTCAATGTTCAGGGAGACGAGCCTTTGATGCCAGTTCGCTGCATTGAGCAAGTCGCAAACTTACTGACTGAGCGGCCACAGTCTCAGATGAGCACGCTCTTTGACAATGGTTCGCGCGAGGAATGGCTTGATCCTAATGTGGTGAAGTTGGTCACAGATGCTTCGGGTCATGCTTTGTGTTTTTCTCGCTCCCCAATCCCTTACAGCCGTGATGCTGATTGGCCAGAGGGCTATGTCAAGCGCCATATTGGCTTATATGCTTATCGGGTTGGTGCACTGAAACAATGGCCGAAACTACCCCACTCATCGGTCGGGGCGATGGAGTCTTTGGAGCAGTGGAAGGCACTCGAGGCGGGCTGGAAGATTGCCTGTGGCAAAGCGGTAGAGCCAGTCCCATCGGGTGTTGACAGTCCCGAAGACTTAGCGCGTGTCTCCGCTCTTTTTACCTAGCTCGGTGGTTTTTTTAGTTGATTTTGGGGATGCAGCTTAAACAATGCGTATCTTAATGGTTTGTCTTGGAAACATCTGCCGGAGTCCTATGGCGGAAGGTGTTTTTCGTCACCGTGCGG
>JALQZL010000181.1 GCA_023258355.1 Wenzhouxiangellaceae bacterium
CCTTGATCAGCTCCGCTCGGCTGGAGTCGGGCTTGCCCTCTATCCACTCTCGGCTTTCCGAGCGATGAGTCAGGCTGCGCTAAAGGTTTACAAGACGCTAGCCGAAGAAGGTTCTCAGGCCTCCATTCAAGATCAAATGCAAACCCGAGAAGCACTTTACGACGTCCTTGGTTACCATGCGTTTGAAGAAAAACTCGACGCCCTATTTAGTGAGGAAGATGTATGAGTGATTCGAAAACAGGGGCTGGCTTGCGCGGCCAATCCGCCGGTCAAACAGCTATTTGCACCGTGGGTGCGGAGGGCAATAGTCTCCGATACCGAGGATATGATGTTCGGGAGTTGGCGGAGAAAACGAATTTCAACGAAGTCGCCCACCTCATTTTGAAAGGGCACTTACCTAACTCGGTGGAGTTGGCTGCCTACACCAACAAATTAAAGTCCTTGCGCGGCTTGCCAGAACCCTTGAGAGCGGTTCTGGAGCGAATCCCTAAAGAAGCGCACCCAATGGATGTCTTACGTACGGGCTGCTCTTTTCTCGGCAACATCGAACCTGAATTAACGTTTAGCGAAGAGCAGGCTGTTGCTGACAGGCTGCTGGCGATATTTCCATCGGTGATCGCCTATTGGTATCGGTTTAGTCACGAGGGGGTACGCATTGAGACTGAGACTGATGAAGATAGCGTCGGCGCCCATTTCCTGAGCCTATTGCATGGCGGATCGCCCAGTGAGTTGTTTGCGCGAGTCATGGATGTCTCTTTGATTTTATACGCAGAACATGAGTTCAATGCCTCGACGTTCACGGCACGCGTGTGTGCCTCTACGCTGTCAGATATGCATTCGTGCGTAACGGGTGCAATCGGCTCATTGAGAGGCCCTTTGCATGGCGGTGCGAACGAGATGGCCATGGCGATGCTGGAGCAATACGATTCTGTGGAGGTGGCGCATGATGATGTGATGGCAAAACTTGAAGCCAAAGAAAAAATCATGGGTTTTGGACATGCTGTCTACAAGCAACGAGACCCTCGCAATGCCATCATCAAAGAGTGGTCTCGTCAGCTTTCAGAAGCGGTTGGTGATCCATGCCTGTATGCCGTCTCCGAGACGGTGGAAAAAATTTTGATGGATGAGAAGAATCTTTTCGCAAATGCGGATTTTTACCATGCATCGGCTTATCACTTCATGGGGATTCCCACGCCGTTATTTACCCCAATATTCGTGATGTCTCGTGTGACAGGGTGGTGTGCCCACGTGATGGAGCAGCGGGCCAATAACAGAATCATTCGGCCAGGTGCCGACTATATTGGTCCCGAACCTCGCTCAGTGGTCGCATTGTCTGACAGGGATTAATCGTCCAAGACGTTGTCTACTCACTGATCAATGGCCTCGGGTAGTTCAGTATGCCCGAGTTCATGAATCAGGCCATGCTCCAAGGCTTTGATGCTCAGGCGCTCCATGAGATAACACAGGCAATCATTTTTGATTGCAAACGGATCGAGGGTCAGCATAGCGGGCATCAGTGGGCGCTTGGTGAGAATCTGTCCGTTCTCCATTTCAAAGCATACGTTGGTCAGATTTTCTCCTGAGTGACCTAAAGCGAGCAGTGGATAGGCGATATCGCCATCATACTGCGCCAGTGCAAATCCACGCGGCCATTCTCGGAAGTTATGGTGATCGAGTTCAGCCGGCAGGCAAATCATCCCGCTTGGCGTGTTCTTATCCTCATCTTGCTTAAACTGGAAGGGGACCTGAGGATCAATGATCAGCGTGGCAAACATTTGATAAAGCTCTAAGTCTTCGGGGTTCGGGAATTGCGCTGGCAGGTAGTCCATGTGGAGCACGTGTTCAAGATAGGCCATGGCATGGTCTGCGCCATCGCTCTGGCTTGATAGGCCGCATTCCAAGGTGACAGCCGGACAAAATTGGCCAAAGGCATGCGATTGAACACCCCGTGGCTCAGTGAAGTAAACCACCGTCCTTGAGAAGGCTGACGCAAGTTGAAGGCTTCTCGGCTCGATTCGATTCACCGCTGCGTAATGAGGGTTCTTGCCTGTGTTGTTGTGGATATCGATCGCGCCAAAGGGATTGAATTTACGGATATGCGAAGTGATGGCGGCGCACAGGTTGTGCCAAACCGTTTGTGCCCCAAGACTACCGGGCCAACACCGGTTAAGGTCAGGTTGCCCTGGCAAGTAGCGAACGTTCTCTGCCGCAGCTTGGACATTCCCAATAAATAAGATGAGGCTTCTCGGGAGTCGCTCATGCTGATAGCGACTGCTGAGAAGTCTTCTGATAGCCTCCCATCCTGAGGTTTCATTTCCATGCTGCAGCACAGAAA
>JALQZL010000182.1 GCA_023258355.1 Wenzhouxiangellaceae bacterium
CAGTAATGTTAGCGAGCACAGGCACGGGACATTGTCGACAGAAAGTTTCGAAGTCTTCCAGCGTGGTCAGCGCCTCAGCAAATATCATGTCGGCACCCGATTCGACGTAAGTCTGACAGCGTTCGAGTGCACCCACCATCCCTTCGTTGGCAAAAGCATCGGTGCGCGCCATGATCACAAAGGCATCATCCACCCTTGCATCCACAGCCGCCTTGACACGATCTGCCATCTCCTTGGCGGAGACGATCGCTTTATTTGGGCGGTGGCCACATCGCTTGGCTTGAACCTGGTCTTCAATATGAACAGCGGCCACCCCAACTCGCTCAAGCACCTGAATGCTTCTGGCAATATTGAACGCACCACCCCAGCCAGTATCAATATCTACCAACAGGGGCAAATCTGAGATATGGGTGATTCTCGCGGCATCCTCGGCCACGTCTGATAGCTGAGTCATTCCCAGATCAGGCAGGCCGTGGGAGGCATTGGCAACACCTGCGCCTGATAAATACAGCGCTTGATGGCCTGCCCTCTGTGCAAGCAAAGCACAATAGGCATTGATGGCGCCGACCACTTGCAAAGGTGGCTGTTCTGCCACCAGTTGACGGAAACGCGCTCCGGGTGAAGCCTTTTGATGTCTGGTCACTGGCGATACTCTCAAATTCTGTTTCAATGAGATTTAATTTTACCATGCGGTCGCTCGTAGCCGAACCAGAGGCTCAAGATGCAAAGGCTCACTTGGCCTGCTTGATGATGCGATGACAACGCCACAATAGGTAGTTAACCGCCAACCAAAAACGCTTGAATTGCGCATTACGCGTTTGCTTATGGTGGAAGCGATAATAAATCTGTTGTGCAATCACTGCCAGTCGAAACAGCCCATAGACTTCATAGAAGGCCCAATGATCGACCCGAATACCTCGATGCTCGCAATAAAGCGCGACCACTTCCTCGCGGGTCAGCATCCCCGCCAGATGGGTAGGTTGGCGGCGAAATCCACGAAAATAAGCATCATCATCCGCATGCACCCAATAGGCCATGGCGTTACCCAGGTCCATCAATGGATCACCAATGGTTGCCAACTCCCAATCGAGAATGGCCTTGATCTGAATAGGCTGGGTATCATCAGCTAGGTTGGGCTCGAGAACAAGATTGTCAAAGCGGTAATCACCATGAACCAAACAGTGAGCCACTTCTGTTGGACAATGATCACTCAACCAGTCCATGACCCACTGACCAGAGAAGACATTCCACGTTTTTGCGTCGATAAACCGGCGCGACCAACCATCAATCTGGCGACGATTGTAGCCCTCTCCTTTGCCCAAGGCGACCAGACCAGAGGACTCAACATCGACAGCGTGAATGGCCAGCAGCTGATGAATGGCGGCTTCGGACAACTCACGTATGCGTGCGGTAGACAATGTACAGCCAGGTGGTAAGTTGGACCGCAGAATAAGGCCCTCAACGTGCGCCATCACGTAAAACTCGGCACCAATTACCGAGGTATCTTCACACAAAGCCACCATTGCGGGCACCGCCACGTTGGTGGCGGCAAGCGCCTTTTGGATCCGATATTCTCGGGCCATGTTGTGAGCGGACGCCGCTTTGTGCCCAACCGGTGGTCTTCTAAGAACGAACGAGACATCACCGTAGGTCAGCTTGTAGGTGAGATTCGAGGCCCCCTTGGCATACTGCTCAACCCTCGGCAGTTCATCTGGAAGCTCATCACAATACTCTCGGAGCCAGGCATGCACCGAGGCCACATCAAACGCATCGTCTGCCCTGACTGACCCGGGCTTATCCAGCCACTGCTGTTGATCACTTGTCATCGGTTTGTGAGTAAGGCTTTAATTCAAGTTTGGCGATTAAAGCACGATGCACTTCATCTGGGCCATCGGCCAAGCGCAAGGCGCGAGCGGCCGTCCATGCGGTTGCCAAAGGATAGTCCGCACTCAAGCCCGCACCGCCATGCAGTTGCATCGCCATATCAATGACTTCAAGTGCCATGCGTGGCACAGCCACCTTGATCTGAGAGATCTCGCTCATTGACTCACGCACACCTCGATGGTCGAGGGACCAAGCAGCTTTCAAGACCAACAGTCTGGCTTGCTCGATGGCAATGCGCGCCTCAGCAATGCGCTCAGAATTACCCCCTAGTTTGGCCAGAGCCCGGCCGAAGGCATGGCGACTTACCGACCGCTTGCATGCCAGACTCAACGCATACTCCGCCAGGCCTATCAATCGCATACAGTGATGGATACGTCCCGGACCCAACCTGCCCTGCGCAATTTCAAATCCTCGCCCAGGACCTGCGAT
>JALQZL010000183.1 GCA_023258355.1 Wenzhouxiangellaceae bacterium
TCATGTGATTTTAACGGGCATGGGCAAGTCAGGCCACATTGCGCAAAAAATTGCTGCGACGTTAGCCTCTACGGGTACCCCGGCGTTTTTTGTGCACCCAGCAGAAGCCAGCCATGGTGATTTAGGCATGATTCGAGAGGACAATCTCCTCATCGCGCTATCCAATTCTGGTGAAACAGAAGAACTACTGCGCCTGATACCCGTCATCAAACGCCTAGATATCGATATGATTGCCATCACAGGCCAACCCAACTCAACCCTCAGTCAGCATGCCAAGGTTCATCTCAATGCCAGCGTTGATCGTGAGGCGTGTCCGTTGGGTTTAGCGCCAACTGCGTCCACCTCGGCGCAATTGGCCATGGGTGACGCTTTGGCACTCGCTGTGGCACAAGCCAGAGGGTTTACCCCTGATGATTTTGCGCGATCCCACCCTGGGGGGATGCTCGGACGGCGCTTGCTCATGACCATTGAGGACTTGATGCATCAAGGCGATGCACTCCCCAAAGTCACCACGACCACAACAACCGCAGAGGCCATCGTTGAAATGACCCGAGCAAGACTGGGTATGTGCGCCGTTCTCGATGACCGTAATCTGATCGTAGGTATCGTCACCGACGGCGATCTGCGTCGCCACATCAATCAGATTGGACAGATCATGAATCAATCCGTTTCTCTGGTGATGACCAGAAATCCTCAGACGATAAAGGCCAGTGCATTGGCTTTTAGTGCAGTTGAACTCATGCAAGCCAACCGCATCCAGGGACTTTTGGTCACCAACGGAAACGATGAACTGGTTGGGGCCCTGAATTTCCAAGATCTCTTACAAGCAGGCCTGGTATGACACAGACAGCAATTCGTTTGGTTGTATTTGATGTGGATGGTGTCTTGACCGATGGCCGGCTATACCTACAAGACGATGGGCAAGAGAGCAAAGCCTTCCATACTCGGGATGGCCTAGGTCTCAAGGCGCTCATGTCCTTTGGCATTGCAGTTGCCGTAATCACCGCACGTCAGGCACCACTGGTTGATCGGCGCATGCAGGAGCTTGGCATCGAGCATTACCGATCGGGATGCGAAGATAAAGCAACCGCGCTATCAGACATCATGTCTTCATTGCGTTTGTCAGGGGAACAAGTGGCCTACGTGGGTGATGACTTGGTCGATTGGCCAGCCATGAAGCTATGCGGGTTTAAGTGTGTTCCATCAGATGGTGATGCGTGGTTAAAAACAAAGGCTGACTATGTAACTCAAGCAGCAGGTGGTTTCGGCGCAGCACGCGAGGTGGCTGAGAAAATTCTAAGCGACCAAAACCTACTGGATACTTGGAGAGATGGCTTCCAGTGAGCCGACGGATTCTTTTAGCCGCAACGCTCATGCTGTTGATCGTTTTTGTGATCCGCTGGTGGATCCCCTCAGAGAGGATCATTAGAAGCATCCCTGCTCTGCCAGATAGCGATCTAGACTACACACTTACAGAATTTAAGTCTGAATTTTTCAATAGCAATGGTGTCTTAGAATGGACCATTGAGGGACCAATGTTGACCCATGATGCCAACTCTAAAATGGCGACGATTGAAAAACCGGTGATCCAGATCGATCCGGCCAACAAGTCTTGGCTTGCCACCGCTGATCAGGGTCTGATTCTGCGCAACGAAGATGAATTGATATTGATTGGAAATGTCATCATCCGTCAGCCCGCGCCAAACGGCGAGCGCATTATCAAAACGGACCGATTACATCATCACCGCCGTCAGCGTACAATCACGAGTAAGGACGCGGTTGAAGTGGAAACCCCCAATGCTTCAATTCAAGCGGGAGGACTACTAATTGACCTCAACACTGAAACCATGGAGTTTTTTGAGCATGTTAAAGGTGAGATTCTTATGGGCCCTTCCAATACTGGCGATACTCTCAACACTGACCCTCGCTCAAGAGGCTAGTGTTACACGAGATCGCGAAGGACCCATACAAATTGATGCGGATAGTGGGGAATTCGACAACCGTGTCAATGCCTATAAATTGTTTGGCAATGTGCGGATCAGTCATGGCAGTCTGACAGTGTTCGCAGACGAGGGTTTCGCCTATCAAACGCCAGGAGAAGATGAACGGGTTGAACTGTTTGGCTCACCCACTCGCTGGACTTTGCTAATGGACAATGGCACTCAAGCCACTGGTCAGTCAGACCAAATCATTTACAATCTCAGCCAAAATGTCATCGTCATGTTGGGTAATGCCACCGTTCAAGATAGTCGAGGTACATTTACCGGAGCACGCCTCACGTATGACCTGGAAACAGAAAAAACAG
>JALQZL010000184.1 GCA_023258355.1 Wenzhouxiangellaceae bacterium
CTCGTGCGGACTGGCAGTTTCTGAAATGGCCAGCGCAATTTGTGAAATCCGATATTCCTGACCCCCAAACTGATCTGAGGCCAACAAAATATCCACATCGGTTTCTGTGATGTTATCAACGCTACTGCCCACCCGACGCCGCAACTCGTTGGAGACGATCTCATCCCCAATTTGGTTTCTAAACTCATCAAAGTCCATGCCATCGCCTTCCATGGCTTGTCTGAGTTGGCTCAAGGTCATCTGATTTTGGGCGGCCAAACGTTCCAACGCACGATCAATGTCGCCATCTGAGGCACGAATTCCCGTCGCCTCGGCGCGAAGCACTTGGAGTTTGGTTCGAATCAACCGCTCAAGCACTTGCTCTTCGAGCACTTGCCTCGGTGGGCGATTTTGTCCTCGAGACTCCAACTCCAGCACGATCATGTTGATGGCTTGATCGAGCTCGCTTTGCAAGATCACATCCTCTTCAACTAGGGCGACGATGCCATCCAACGCGGTTTGCGCTTGGCTGGTATGCACCCATCCAATCATTGAGGCGAAAGTCATCAGGGTGGATAACAAAATGGCGTTGTGTGTTTTAGACATAAACCCTATCAATCCTTATTGAAATAATGGATACGGCTGGCGTCCCAAGCTTCCCAATCCTTTCAGATGAAGCTCGAAGAACACGGCCGTTTGCTTGGTGGCCTCACGGTCACGAATATATTCTCTTGCGGTCAATCTTACCGCCCAACAACAGCTTTCGTACTCAATTCCGGCCAATAGTTCCAAAGACGTGTCATCTTGGAAGGAGTACACACTGCGCCCGATCAGATTCAGTCGCTCATTGATGGGGTAGCGAAAACGCGCATCCATTTGGTCTAAGAGGTCTTCTCTGAACCGATAGACCAAGGCACTTTGGAGGCCTGCCTGCCCTTTATACTGCACGCCAGCATACCCCATGCTCAAGTCATTTTTCTTGGGATCCCACTGCAGCCCCGCACGCAGTGCGGTGGCTTTGGCCACCGACCAATTGGCCTCGGCCACCAAGTCTGACTGATGACGCTCGGCCACCGGTTGGCCAGGTAGCTGCACTTTGCGGTCTCTAAAGTAAATAATTTGGCCGAGGTTGAGGTCGAAGGTGGACTCCCCTGTGCGGGTATCGAAGGTTCGAGAGGTCAGCCCTAACGTCAACTGATTGGCATCACCCTGACGGTCTGCCCCAGAAAAGCGGTTGGTGTGGAACAACTGCGGAAACCCAAATGTGAGCTCGGCGGTATCGAAGATCGGTAAATCACTCTGGTCTTCATAGGGCACGTAGAGATAGTGGAGACGGGGCTCCAACGTTTGTTGCGTCCGCTCATCTAGCCATCTGTCGAACACCAAACCACCATCTAAGCTGACAATGGCGGTGCTTTTTGATGGCCGCTTGTCGCGATCTTGATCGAGCGCGTAGTGTGTCATCCGCACACCTGCCTCGGCTTTGATAAAGCCCGCACTGGTGACATGATTTGCCTCTAGGGCAGGATACAGATCCAACCTGCCCCCTGTGGTGCCTTGGTCTCGCTGAAAATAAACCAACTCAGCATCGGTACGAAGATGCAGTGACTGGCCAAACGGCTGGTCAATGGAAAACAGAATTCTGGGTAGGCGTCGATACGGCTCACTTTGGGCGGGAATGCGCTCATCGAGCACTTGGAAAAAATCGCCTCCCATCTGCAATGACCACCGCTCGCCTCGGCCGCTGAGGGTGGTCTGAGAGCGCACCGTTTGAATGGCGGTGGTGTCTAATCCGCCGCCTAAATCGAGAAAATATTGCGCATCACTTACCCGCCTCAATGAGGCATTCAGTGACCACTGATCGCGGAGCCGATTTTGATAGGCGACTTCGGCAAAATAACGGTGGCTATCGGTCTTATTGTCACTGGGTAAGACATCTAAGGCCACCCGCCCACCTTGCTTTTCGGTGAGAAAACGAAACTCTGTCCCTAACATCATGCCCCGGTCTTGGATCCACCGAGGCGTCAGTGTGGCGTCATAGTTGGGCGCCAAGTTGAGATAATACGGAATGCTGAGATCAAGGCCATCGGCACTGGAGACCCCGAACCTAGGATAGAGAAATCCTGTTTTCCGCTGATCAGATAGCGGAAAAGAAAAGGTGGGTAAATAAAACAGTGGCAGGCCTTTGAACGTCAACCGCGCGCCGCGGGCTCGGCCCACTGACCGCGCCAAATCCAAAGAGACGTCTTTGGCCATCAGCTGCCAGTCAGGCGCGTTGGGATCACAGGTCGTAAAATCA
>JALQZL010000185.1 GCA_023258355.1 Wenzhouxiangellaceae bacterium
TGGTGTGGATTGCGCAATGAACGGGGCCTATCTCTTGACGCCACGAGAAGAGATGGATGAATTTGATTTCCTGTGGATGATCAGTTGGTCCTCTCAAGAGGAAAGAGCCACCTGTTTGGAGAGTTGGCAGGCCGAGGCAATGGCTCAGTGGATAGAGGCCACAAACGGTATTTTTAGCTTTGAAGGTGCTGAGTCTGGCTACTTGTTTGCAACCGAGTTTGCGAAGACACCCGCCATGTGGAGTGAGTCAACCTCTTTTGTGCATTCCTATTTCTTTTGCGATTTCAATGCGGGTATGGACGAGAAAGACTTATATAACTACCAAGCTAGCGTGAATGAATTGACAGGTTTTTCTGAGAATCATTGGTATGTCATGCTAGAGCCCATCGACGCCTCAGAAGAAGAGTCATCTGATTTTATATGGCTTGATATTTGGGCCTCTGAAGATCAGCGTCAGAGCGATCTAGAAAAATGGGCGAATACTGACTTGATCAATGAAGCAACAGCGCTGGCAACATGCGGCGATGGTTTGGAAGGGTTTACTTTCGATGGTCAAGTGATTCGTTAATGCTGGAGGGCGATGCTGTGCTGAATAGCTTGTTCAGCACAGTCATCGTGCGCCATGATGCTTCAAAGTGTCGATATAGCCACCGCCGACAAAAGAAAGAGGTGAATAATAATGCAGCGATATTTGAAAGTTTGTTTATTGGGCTTTAGTGTTTGCATGAGCGGTTTGGTTGATGCCAATGGTGACACCACGCCACCTGAAATTTACTCGCAAGGTTTAGGAGGGGATGCGACATGGGGGTCTGTCTATAGCGGAGGCACCTGCAACACAGAGGGTTGGTCCAATAATTATATTGGCATCAATCCTGCAGATTACGCCGCTGCACCGGAGATTTTGAGCCCAGGCAATATCTTCTTAGCAGACGGGATCGCTTGGTATATCGACGCCATCGTGACTAATCCAGGCAATTGCAATAATGGCAATGTGTTGGTCTATGTTGTTAGAACTGCCGAAGAGGTGGATGGTAACTGGTGGGAAACCTTTGATCCAACAATCAACGTCAATTTGGCAGTGGGTGAGCCATGGGTAGCCAATGCGCCAGGGACGCCCGCGCTGACTGTCGACTCTCGTTATGTTGGCCGTCTCTTGGCGAGCGAACCAGTGGAGTGGGCGATTGAATTCCCAACAGCTGGGCCTGCTGACTTAGCGGGCGTGATGGAAGCTCCGCCAGTGCGTATCGATCAAGACGGTGTGCTTTCAATTCAAAAAGACTTGAGTTACATTCCAGATCTCAGTTTTTCGGTGACGGCGACAGACGCCTCAGGGAACGTGGGGTCATTGGCGCTTGTCTCAATCCCTGTCGAGCGGGCAATTAGGCCAGCACCCTTGCCTGTTAACACGCTGTCAATCGTATGGCTTTGGTTAATGGCCGTGGTGCTCGCATGGTTTGCGTCGCGTGCGCTCCGTGCATGATCATTAACTGACCCATACCATCATGTCCGGTCATTAGATCGGACAAGGTGTCTAGTTAAGATGCCAATAGTTTCTGGTGAACTTGGACCGTCTCAGCAGAGGGTGAGGTAGCCAATTCCTTTTTCAAGATTGTGCTTAATTGACCGAAGAGATGGATAGCTTCAGCTTTATTGCCTGCTTTCAACAAAGTGAGCATTAATACGCGCCAAGCGCTTTCCCTGTAGGGGTCAATCTCGATGGCACGGCGAGCGGCGCGTTCTGCAGTCAGATCTTCCAGCCCACCCAAGTGATAACTACAGGCTGCTAAGCTTTCCAAGGCACGACCCTCTAAGGTGCGAAATTTTTCCCGTTGGTCCATGACCCAAGACGATCCCAGCCCTTGCAGGAAAGGGCGTGCGTAGATGTGGCTGGCTACCTGTGCGGGTGCCCATGCATCTGCCCAATTTCCCTTGGCCACTTGGGATTCTGCAACATGCAAATTATTTTGCGCACTCTCAACATCAATCCATGCATCGTGTGGCAATTTTAGATGGACGTGCCCACGTGTGATGAGACGTTTTTGACCCCAAATTTTCTTGAGTTTACTCAGCAGAGCCGTCAGATCTGACTCAGGGTTCTTGGGCACTGAGTCAGATGGCCAAAGAAGGTCGATGAGCGTTTCTCTCTCGAAGCTGTGGCAGCGATTGAGGACTAAAAAGCCGGTAAGCATTCGGCCCTGTTGGCCTGAGAGCTGATGGGCAACTTCCTTACCTTCAATGAGCGCTGAGGCGGGACCACACAGGTGAATCTTGATAT
>JALQZL010000186.1 GCA_023258355.1 Wenzhouxiangellaceae bacterium
TCCTGGTGCCTGGTGTCAAGCCTCTGGTTTGGTGATCACGACCCTCTTGGTTCAGGCCACACCCAAGCAGATCGAGTGGGTGATGCCCGCAGTCTTGGTTGATCAGGTCATCACCCAACTCAAGCCCTTCACCATAGGACGGCAGGTCAGCTTCGAAAAAGGGAACGTCGTCTTGGGCAGCTGGGATAAGCAAGACCATGGCCGTCTTGCCTATGATCCAACGCGTTACCTGATGACATCAAAAGACTCTGCCAGTGACCATGAGGACAATCAGTGCGCGATTCGCTGGCGTCAAAGAGATATTGAACTGGGCATGCCTTGGCTGAGCTCATCGCTCAGCCAAAAATACATCCCCCAGGCCTTGGGGCTGGAGCGCCTGGGCGGCATCAGTTATCAAAAAGGGTGCTACCCAGGCCAAGAGGTGATCGCCAAAGTGCATTACCGCGGGCAAGCGAAACAAAGATTGGCGCTTGTCACCCTGGCCATGCCCAAGGCATTACTCGTTGTTGGCACTGATTTATTTTTAGCCGATATCTCCTCAACCGAGGCCTCAAGTCGCCCCGTTGGTCAACTGGTCGAGCAGCTGGAAGACCAGGCGCTGGCGATTGTCCGGCATGATTTACCTGAAAATACCCCGCTTGCCACGGCGCATGGCGGCCAGATGATAGGTCAGGTGGCCGCATTTAGCCTCGCTACCCAAACAAACTCAGTATCATAGAAGCCATGACTGATCCCTCACTATACGCACTCTCTCCGCTCGATGGCCGCTATGCGGGCAAACTCACCGAGCTGGCTGCCATTTTTTCTGAAGCCGGCTTGATGCGTTCTCGGGTACGTGTTGAGATTGCTTGGTTCAAAGCTCTGGCATCTTGCGCTGAGTTCACGGCACTCCCGCCACTTCATCCTGATGATGAACGCTTTTTAGATGGGCTCATCGAGCAGTTTGGCAATGAGGACGCCCAAGCGATTAAGGCGATTGAAAACACCACCAACCACGATGTCAAAGCCATTGAATACTGGCTGAAAGAAAAGTGGATGGCACGTCCCGGGCTAGCCCCCTACCAAGAGTTTGTGCATTTTGCCTGCACTTCAGAGGATATCAACAACGTCGCCTATGGCCTGATGCTCTCGGAGGCGCGCGAGCGCGTATTAAACCCACTCCTCACCGAACTTGACCAACAACTGGAAAGGATGGCGGTGAGTTTGGCTGGACAGCCAATGCTCGCTCGCACCCATGGACAAACAGCGAGTCCCACGACGCTCGGAAAAGAATTGGCCAATGTGGTCTTTCGGATCCGAAGGCAAAGACGCGCATTGGCTCAAGTAGACATCACAGCCAAGCTCAACGGCGCTGTTGGAAACTTCAATGCTCACCTCGTGGCTGCACCCGGTGTGGATTGGCCTGCTCTGGCCAGACAAGTGATTGAGCAACTTGGCCTTGTCTGGAATCCCTACACCACTCAAATCGAGCCACATGATCTTATCGCTGAGATGGGACATGCGTGCATGCGGCTCAATACAATCTATCTTGATTTGTCTCGTGACCTCTGGGGTTACATTAGTTGGGGCTACTTTGTGCAGGAACTGGTCGAAGGAGAAGTCGGCTCATCTACCATGCCTCATAAGGTCAACCCGATTGACTTTGAAAACGCAGAGGGTAACTTCGGTCTGGCCAATGCGCTCTGGGGTCATCTTGCAGATAAACTGCCGATTTCAAGATTCCAGAGAGATCTTAGCGACTCAACAGTGCAAAGAAGCTTAGGCAGCGCGCTCGGCTATACCGCACTGGCTTGGCAATCGCTGGCGAAGGGTTTAAACCGAATCAAAGCCAATCCGGTGCGGCTCGAGGAAGATCTTGAGGCGGCTTGGGAAGTATTGGGTGAGGCGATCCAAACGGTGATGCGTATTCACCAGCTCCCCAATCCCTACGAGCAGCTCAAAGCGCTGACGAGAGGTCAGCACATCGACTCCTTCACCGTTCGGGCCTTTATTGACGGATTAGCATTACCAGAGGATGCCAAAGCTCAGTTGATGGCTTTAACGCCTCAGGCGTATGTCGGGAATGCGGAGGCCATGGCCAAGGCCATTGTCAAACACGTCTGACACTTTGGTGTCGGCCTGCGCGCTGCTCTGAGGACTGTGCACCCAACGGACCCAATTGTTCCGAAATATAAGCAAACAGCGCCCCAAAGGCTTCT
>JALQZL010000187.1 GCA_023258355.1 Wenzhouxiangellaceae bacterium
TGGTGGTGACACGCCAAATTGAAGCCGAAGGTGGGCGACGCGACGATTACAGCCGAGAGGACTTTATTGATCGGGTCTGGCAATGGAAACAGGAGTCTGGTTCCACCATCACGCGGCAAATGCGAAGACTGGGTGCATCCGCCGATTGGTCTCGCGAGCGCTTCACCATGGATCCCGATTACTCCGAAGCGGTGATCGAAACGTTTGTTCGGCTGTACGAAGAGGGCTTAATCTACCGAGGCCCAAGACTGGTCAATTGGGACCCGGTGTTGCAAACGGCCATTTCCGATCTTGAGGTAGTCAACACCGATGAGCAAGGACACCTGTGGTCCATCCGATATCCAAGGGTGGATGGCCAAGGTGATGTGGTCGTGGCCACGACTCGCCCTGAGACCCTACTGGGCGATGTGTGTGTGGCTGTCCATCCCGATGATGAACGCTATCGTGATCTGGTGGGCAAGGAGGTGTACTTGCCCCTGACCGACCGAACCATTCCTGTCATTGCAGATGACTATGTGGAGGCTGAATTCGGGACGGGCTGTGTCAAGATCACCCCAGCGCACGACTTTAACGACTGGGAAGTCGGTCAACGCCACGGCTTTGAGCCGATCAATATTCTCAATCCAGACGGTAGCATCAACACCGAAGCGCCAAAGACCTACCAGGGATTGGATAGGTTTGTGGCCAGAGCGCGCATTCTTGAAGATCTCAAAGCCCAAGGCCTTTTAATAGAAGAAAAACCCCATGCCATGGTGGTACCGAGAGGCGATCGTTCTGGCCAAATCATTGAACCGTTTTTGACCGATCAGTGGTTTGTAAAAATGGATACATTGGGCGCCTTGGGTCTTGATCTGGTGGAATCAGGGCAAATCAAATTTGTGCCCAACAATTGGATCAACACATATCGCCGTTGGATGGAAGACCTCAAAGACTGGTGTATCTCCAGACAGCTTTGGTGGGGACATCGCATCCCAGCATGGTTCGATGATCAAGACAACATCTATGTCGGTCGCAATGAAACTGAGGTCCGCGAGCGACATGGGTTGGACTCAAACATCAACCTGCGTCAGGACAATGACGTGTTAGAGACATGGTTTTCCTCAGCGCTGTGGGCTCATGCCACCATGGGATGGCCCGATGCAACGCGCATGCAAACATCGCACTTAGATCGCTATCTGCCCACTCAAGTCTTGGTCACTGGCTTTGACATCATTTTCTTTTGGGTAGCCCGCATGATCATGATGACAGGGCACTTTACAGACACCGTTCCTTTCGAAGAGGTCTACATCACAGGTTTGATTCGAGATGCCGAAGGACAAAAAATGTCCAAATCAAAAGGCAACGTGCTTGATCCCATTGACCTGATTGATGGCATTGATCTAGACAGTCTGGTTGCCAAACGGACCCAGTCCATGATGCAACCGCAAAAAGCGGCAAAGATTGAGAAAGCGACTCGCAAGGAGTTTGCTGACGGCATTGAAGCACAAGGCGCCGATGCCCTTCGCTTCACGTTCACCGCATTGGCAGGGCATGGTCGAGACCTCAATTTTGATTTGTCGCGGTGTGCTGGCTATCGGCATTTCTTGAATAAACTCTGGAATGCGGCACGCTTCACGCTGATGAATGTCGGCTCTGCACCCATTGATGCACCGAATCCTGAGGACCTAGACGTTCCATCTCGTTGGATTCGCGCTCGCCTAAGTCAGACCATCAAGGCCGTCGATCAAGCACTGTCCCAATATCGATTCGATCTCGCCAGCCAAGCGTTGTATGAATTCGTTTGGCATGAGTTTTGTGATTGGTATCTTGAGCTATCCAAGCCTGCGTTGTCTCAAGAGGGTCAGTCCCAAAATCCCAAAGTCGCCAACGCAACCAAACACACGTTGGCGACTGTCTTGGAGACAGTGCTTCGAGCCCTGCATCCCTTTGTGCCATTCATCACTGAAGAAATCTGGCAGCAAGTTAAAGTGCCCGCGGGTCAGTCTGGCGAGACCATCAGTCTTCAGCCATGGCCGAGTCTCCAAGTGCTGGACCAAGCGGCCATGGCCGATGTGGAATGGCTGAAAGCCGTGATCTCGGGTCTACGATCAGCCAGAACCGAGCTCAATCTCCCCCCCAGCAAGTCCTTACCCCTGTTCATCGATCAAGGGGAGCCAACCGATCGCGAGCGCATGGAGCGACTGGGTTCTTTGGT
>JALQZL010000188.1 GCA_023258355.1 Wenzhouxiangellaceae bacterium
CCATCGTTGAAATTTTGACACGGGCCATTGAAGTGGGTGGCACGTCGCTTCGAGACTTTACGGTTGGGGATGGAACACCCGGTTACTTCGGACAATCCCTTCAGGTCTATGGTCAAGCCGGCTCGCCCTGCCCTAGGCTTGGCTGTGGGGGCACCATTCGACGGGTTATGATTGCGCAACGTTCGTCCTTTTATTGTCCAAAATGCCAAAACTAAGTCAGCCCAACCCAAACTTCTCGTCATTGGCCAGGCATGGTTTGATGCTGGTCTTGCTGCTGCTCGGCGCTTGGAGCAATGCGCTGGCCAATCCAGTAAAAAGAGATCACATCGAAGTGGCGCTGGTGGCCGCCAACGCTTCGGTTGGTGTTGGCACACCCATTACCCTCGGTCTTCGCTTTTTGCCCGACGAGCATTGGCACACTTATTGGCTCAATCCCGGTGATTCGGGTATTGCGCTCGATGTGGAATGGTCTCTCCCCGACGGTGCGAGTGTTTCTGAGGTGCACTGGCCCTATCCCCAAAGAATCGAAGTGGGGCACTTGGTTAATTATGGCTATGAAGGTGAGCACTTGTTGCCCGTGGTGTTCACACCGCCGGCTGATGCTCAGCTCGGTGATCTCTTGGAGATCTCTGTTGCAGCTTATTGGTTGGTTTGTCGTGTGGAATGCATCCCAGGTGAGGCCACCTTATCGTTGACTCTTCCCGTTACCGAGACGATGGGTCCTTCGGCGGTCTCGCAGGCTGCTCTGTTTGAATGGGCCCGTAATCGCCAACCCATAGATCAGCCACAAAGCGGACAATTCAGTACAGCATCAAAGCAACTGAGCGTTCGTCTGCCGAAAACCGGTGTGCTTCAAACCTGGACGCCAGATCCGAAAGCATTATTTGTATCGAGCCCGAATGTGGTGGACCATGCCAAAGAGGTATTTGTTGCGGTCGGGGAAGAGTCCATTCAGCTTGCCCAACCCATTTCGCCCTTTTTCAGTGGGAGCTTGGATGGCTTATCGATCGTGGCGGTGGATGAGGATCAACAAACAGCCTATCGATGGACACTAACACCCGATGCCCTCATCAGTGACGGTGATGGATTAGCTAGTCAGCCTTACTGGTGGGTGTTGGTTTTGGCTTTGCTGGGTGGCCTGTTACTAAACCTCATGCCTTGCGTGTTTCCTGTGTTGTCACTGAAGGCCTTGCAAGTCGTTCAAACACCCCACTCACATCAACGGTCTCATGCGGTTTGGTACGCCCTCGGTGTGGTTTCAAGCTTTGTGGCGCTGGCTGGTCTGTTATTGGGACTACGATCGGGGGGCGCGGTGATTGGCTGGGGGTTCCAATTGCAATCGCCTGTGTTGGTGGCGGGGCTCATTTATTTGTTCTTCTTGATGGGTCTGTCTTTGTCGGGTTATGTCGACTTGGCAAACCGGTGGATGGGCATGGGCGAGGGATTAACCCAAGGGTCTGGACTGGGTGCGTCTTTTATGACGGGTGTATTGGCCACCGTGGTCGCCAGTCCCTGTACCGCGCCCTTTATGGGGGTGGCCTTAGGCGCTGCAATCGTGATGCCTTGGGGATTGGGGTTGGGCGTATTTGCCATGTTGGGTTTTGGTTTGGCGCTGCCCATGCTTGCTTTTGGCTTTTTGCCCGTACTCGCCAAAACCCTTCCCTCACCCGGGGCTTGGATGACCACCTTCAAAGAGTTGATGGCTTTTCCGATTTATTTGGCGGTGGTGTGGCTCATTTGGGTATTGGCCCGCCAAACCAACCCAACGGCCGTTGCTTACATCTTGATTGGCTTGGTGGCATTGAGTTTGATGATTTGGATCAGCCAATTGCCTGAACGTTATCGGGCGCTGCAAGGGATAAGACACAGCCTGCTGGCCTTTTGTTTGATCACAGCATTGGCGATGTTGGCCTCGGCCGCCAGAGCGCCTGCCTCAGACCAAACCGATTCCGGGTTTTGGGTGAGCTATTCACAAGAACAGCTCGATGCCTTGATTGCCGATCCCAAGACCGCTGTATTGGTGAATATGACCGCTGATTGGTGTGTCACTTGCTTGGTCAATGAACAAGTGGCATTAAACACACCCGAGTTTAAAGAAGCCCTTAGCGCCCACAATGTGGTTTACATGAAGGGGGACTGGACTCGTCGTGATCCTGCCATCACAGCTTATCTGTCACAGTTTGGACGAAATG
>JALQZL010000189.1 GCA_023258355.1 Wenzhouxiangellaceae bacterium
ATGTCTTGATTGGTCGTCTGTTAAAACAGCAACGCCAGGACATTGCCATGCTCAAAGCGTTTGGCTATACCCCTCTCGCCATCGGTTGGCACTACGCCAAACTGACTGCTGCCATCGTGATTTTGGGCGTGTCCCTAGGCACGGCGCTGGGCGCGTGGGCCTCTCACGGCATGGCCGACCTCTATCTGGATTTTTTCCGATTTCCAAGCATGCAGGTCGGTTTAAGCAGTGGCCTGGTCGCACAAGGGCTATTGATTGCCACCATGGCAGGATTTTTGGGGACATGGCGTGCGATTCATCGCATCATGCGCTTACCCCCTGCCCAAGCCATGCAACCCCCAAGCCCAACTCAGTTCAGAGCAAGTTGGTTAGCGAGGTCACCCCTAGTGGCCCCTTTGAGTCAACCCGCGCGAATGATCATAAGGAATTTAGATAGACACCGATTTAAAGTGATGCTCTCGGTGATTGGCATCGCGCTATCGGGTGCTTTATTGTTAGTGGGTAGCTATCAATTTGCCGCGACTGATCGCCTACTGGATGTTCAGTTCCGCCTGATTGAAAAGGCAGACCTTCGGCTGGTGTTTTCAGAGCCCACCTCCGCGTCGGCTTTGGTCAGTCTTCGAGACCTGCCCGGCCACCTCCATGCAGAAGGGTACCGACAACTCCCGATCCGACTGATCCATGGTCCTCGTGACTACGGAACCAGCCTGTTGGGGATACCCACTCAAGCCAGTCTGCATCGTCTTCTCGATGAATCGCTCAATCCCTATGAACTGCCCAGCGACGGGCTGGTGATCAGTGACTACCTGGCGTCGATGCTAGCCATTGAGGTCGGTGATCAGGTTTGGGTGGAGATCTTAGAGGGTGAGCAACGGATTATTAAGACAGCTGTGGTCGATACCGTGGCTGACTGGGTTGGTGTCAGCGCCTACATGAATCAAGCCGCACTGAATCAATGGTTGGGTGAGGGGCCTGTCATCAATGGGGCGTGGATGTTGATCGATGAAAGTCGACAAGATGCCCTTTTTGAGGGTCTGTGGGCGATGCCAAAAATAGCTGGCATCGGTGTGATTCATTTGGCGGAAACCCAAATCCGTGAATTCATTCGAGACTCCATTCTGGTCATGATGGGTATCTTGTTGTTGATGGCGGGGGGTATCGCCTTTGGTGTGATTTATAACAACGCTCGATTGTCGTTTTCTGAACGCGCACGTGAATTGGCAACCTTGCGTGTCTTGGGTTACTCCCAGCGTGAGGTCGCTTTTATTTTGATCGGTGAAATTATTCTCTTGACCCTCGTGGCCATTCCTCTGGGTTGGCTGGTGGGTTGGTTGATGGCCAATGCACTCAGCCAGACTTTCAGCATGGAGCTCATGCGAATTCCATTTGTGATTACCAAACAAGCCTACGCAATATCGGCCTTGGGTGTGATGGTGGCCTCCCTCATCTCCGTTGGGCTGATGCTACCGAGGCTCCGGAAACTGGATATGGTTATGGCACTGAAAACAGTAGAATAAATAGTATGAACCAAAAGACCCTCATTGGACTCACGCTAGGGCTAGCCACCATCGTGGCTTTTGTCGTGGCTTTTTGGCCATCACCCATTCCTGTCAGTGTCGCCACTGTGCAGCGGGGAGTATTCACTGAAACGGTTGAGGATGAGGGCTATGCTCGAGTACGTCAGCCCTATCCCATCCTGGCACCGATCTCTGGCTTTCTGAGGCGCGTCAGTCTAGAGCCTGGGGATCAGGTCAGTATGGGAGATCCCCTGTTTGAGCTGGAGTCGCTACCCACACCCGGTCTCGATTCGAGAACACGCGAGCAAATGATGGATGCCATTCAAGCCGCCACCGCTCGCGTGGAATTGGCTAAGGCGCAGTTAGAAATTCAGACCAGTCGCTATCAAATGGCCGAATCGGAATGGGAACGTCAATCGGCTCTCTATGAAAAACAATTTATTTCAAAAGATGCCTTTGAACGGGCCACGACCGAAAAAGAGGCGGCTTTTGGTGCCATGCATGCGGCCGAGCATGCCCTTGAGGCGTCAGCGTTTGAGCTAAAAGGCGCTCAAGCCAATTTGGACATCGCTGATGGACAGCGTGCCACCGATGAGCAACCCACCCTCATTGTCCGCTCTCCGATTGAGGGAACCGTGATCAATCGCGAGCGCTGCTGCGAGGGGCCTAT
>JALQZL010000018.1 GCA_023258355.1 Wenzhouxiangellaceae bacterium
CGTCTGGATGGGCACATGGCCGGTGAGCGGGTGAGTCTGGAAGCCTATGCAGGCCAACCGATCTTGATCAATTTCTGGGCCACTTGGTGTGCCCCTTGTCGCCGCGAGATGCCGCTATTGCAAGCGACCCATGAGGCCTATGCCGACCAATTGGTGGTATTGGGTGTGGCCATGGACACGCCCGAGGCGGTGGGCAAGTTTGTGGCTGATTTGGGGATCAGTTACCCCATTTGGGTGGGTGAGATGGATGTCTCTGCGTCACAAGCGCGCTGGGGCAACCCCTCGGGTGCCTTGCCTTACACCGTTTTGGTGGATGATCAGGGTGTGATTCGTTGGCAGCACTTAGGCGAGGTCTCCCAAGCGGACCTTGAGGATGCGCTGGCGCTCATTTTCTAGCCTTTAACCACGGCCATTGGAGCCAAAAGATACGCCAACGTATGGCGATCTTCTCCAATCATGTAGACAAAATGACCGATTGTGGGCACAATGACCGTTTGTGTTCTGAATGATGGTGAGTGAGGCAAATGCGTATTTTGGTCATCCATGGGCCCAACCTCAATCTCTTGGGTCAACGCGAGCCCGAGGTCTACGGCCACACCACGCTGGCCGACATTGACGCCTCATTGACCGAGTTTGCTGAAAGTGTGGGCGTGACATTGACCACTGTCCAATCCAATGCTGAACATATTTTGATAGACCACATTCAAAGCGCCAAGTCCGAAGGCTTTGATTGGATCCTGATCAATCCAGCCGCCTTCACACACACTTCGGTGGCGATTCGTGATGCCTTGGCGGCGGTGGGGCTTCCTTTTGTCGAAGTCCATCTGTCACAAGTCGCCGCCCGAGAGCCTTTCAGGCACCACTCCATGATTTCAGATCTGGCCCAGGGGACGATCAGTGGGTTTGGCGCAGATTCGTACCTTCTTGGCCTTCAAGCCATCATCAATCATCCAGCATAAGGTGGAGTTTTAGTCACATGGATTTACGCAAAATTAAAAAACTCATCGAGTTGTTGGAAGAGTCTCAACTGGCAGAAATTGAAATTCACGAAGGGGAGGAGTCTGTCCGGTTGATGCGCCAACATCCGCCATCAACACAAGCCCAAGCGATTCATGTGCCAGTTGAGGCACCAATCACCCGAGCCCCTGCGGTAACCGGACCAAGTTCGAGGCTGGCCGATGGCGACGCGCCAGCACCGGCTGAGGTGATGCCAGAAGGGGAGATTGTGCGCTCGCCGATGGTCGGTACTTTCTACGGTGCTGCAAACCCAGAGTCGCCACCTTTTGTATCGGTTGGGGGTTCGGTGAAAGAGGGTGATACCTTGTGTTTGGTTGAGGCGATGAAGATGTTCAACCAAATTGAAGCAGAGTTTTCTGGCGAGGTGGTGGCTGTCTTAGTGAAAGATGGTCAACCGGTGGAGTTTGATGAGCCACTCTTTGTGATCGCAAAACACTGATTGCGTCCCTCCATGTTTAGGATCCATCGCCATGCCGTCATTTAAAAAAGTCCTGATTGCCAACCGAGGTGAGATAGCGCTTCGGATCTTGCGGGCTTGTCAGTCGATGAATATCCTGACCGTCGCTGCTCACTCCACCATCGATCGCAACTTAAAACATGTGGGCATGGCCGATGAGTCTGTTTGTATCGGCCCAGCTTCTGCAGCAGACAGTTATATGAACATCCCAGCCATCATTGCGGCAATGGAGCTCACGGATGCTGAGGCCGTTCATCCAGGCTACGGATTTTTGGCAGAAAATGCCGACTTTGCCGAGCGCATTGAAGAGTCTGGCTTTGTTTTCATTGGCCCGCGCGCAGAAACCATTCGACTGATGGGCGACAAAGTCTCTGCCATCAACGCGATGCGACAAGCCGGTGTGCCCTGTGTGCCAGGCTCTGATGGGCCTTTGGACCAAAACGACGAGCGTACATTGAGTTTGGCCAATGACATTGGCTATCCGGTGCTGATTAAAGCAGCGGCCGGTGGCGGTGGTCGAGGCATGCGGACAGTGCATCGTGCCGAAGACCTCATCCAAGCCGTCAATCTGACCCGTCAAGAGGCCGAGGCGGCGTTTGGTGATGGCACCGTGTATATGGAGAAGTTTCTATCAAACCCACGCCATATTGAGGTTCAGGTGCTGGCAGATCAGCATGGCAATGCTGTCCATCTGGGGGAGCGTGATTGTTCCATGCAAAGACGCCATCAAAAAGTGATTGAAGAAGCGCCCGCACCAGGCATTACCGAAGAGCAACGTGCTCACATTGGGGCGGTGTGTACTGAGGCCTGTCAACGAATCGGCTATGTGGGCGCGGGGACGTTTGAGTTTTTATACGAAGATGGTGAGTTTTACTTCATCGAAATGAATACCCGAATCCAAGTGGAGCATCCTGTCACCGAGTGCATCACCAGTATTGATTTGGTGCGGGCTCAGATTGAAATCGCCAGCGGTGAGCCGTTGCCTTTCTCACAAGACGACATTCAGTTTAATGGCCATGCCATTGAGTGCCGAATTAATGCCGAAGACCCTGAAAAGTTTATGCCTCAGCCAGGCACCATCACTGCTTTCCATGCCCCAGGGGGACCGGGTATTCGTGTGGACTCTCACATTTATGATGGCTATACCGTCCCACCGAATTATGATTCGATGATTGCCAAACTGATCTCACATGGTCCTAGCCGAAAATCAGCAATCTCTCGAATGCGCGTGGCGTTGGATGAGCTAGTGCTCAAGGGGATTGTGACCAATGTCCCGCTTCATCAGCGTCTGATCAGAGATGCTGGCTTTAAGGAGGGGGGAACGAACATCCATTACTTAGAAAAGCAGTTAACCAAATAAATCACTGCTCGGGACTAAGGGCTTTGTTGGGCCAAGATCAGGCCATCCACCATCCGCGTAAACGCCACCCAATCGAGGGTCGCGGCGTCTTTCGTCTGTGAGACGGCTGTTTGACTCACCATTTGTGCGACCAAGCCAAAGTGAGCAAACTGAGTCGGCACCCCCAAAGGGGTTTTGAGGATACAGGCCACGAGCCCGCGTCGATACTGGCTTGGCTCAATGTCTTTAAAGGCTACCAGCGGAATCGGTTGCTCATTAAAAAAGAAACCTGTGAAGAGATGAAGGCTGGAGCCTGAGGCAGAGGGCGCCACTTTTTTGACTGATTCGGGCGATACCAAGCCCTCAAACCCCACCACCATGCTTTTAGGCAGGCCAATGTGGCGAGTCATCCCCACATCGACTACCCAGGTAGAGTGAGGTTCTGGCGCACTTTTGGGCGTTTCTAGCAAAGTGGGCTCAATGTCTGTCAAAGCATCCATGGCCCTTGGCATCACAACAGGTGTGTGGTTTCCCCATCGCTGCTGATAGATCAAGGCTTGGTCTAGCCAGTGAGTCAGTGCTTGGACCTGCTCGCGGTTCAGTGGATTGTTTTGTGTGCTGAGCATCACCAGCCGGTCGACTCGCCCGAGTATCGCAAGCCAGTCACGCGATGGGTGTGCGGGGGATTGATCAGCCAATTGATCCATGACTTTTCTAAGCGTGCGCCTCACAGGCTTAGGCAGATGACGCGCTTGACTCAGTGCTTTGAGCGCTGCGAAGATTTCAGTGGTCTGTGTCCCATCAAACCAACCCTCGAGGCTTTCGAGGTAGGCTTGTCGGTGCCGGTGTAGCGGGTGAGGTGTCATCACCACTTAATCTGAATGGCGACGCACTAGCGTTTGGGCATGGCGTGTCATCTCATCGGTGGCCGTCACAGACTGGCTCAAGCCTTTGAGGTCTTGGTGCAGGCGATCTACGGTTTTGAGTTCGGTCTCAAAGCGTGCGGTGTGTGGACGGTCATGGTGGTTTTGAATATCTTGCATCGACGCCACTAAAGAGGCCAACACAGCTTGCAGGTCTTGATATGCGCTGAGCCAATCTTCCCATGGAGAGGCCGCCTGGGGTTCATCGCTTGCCAGAGACTGGTTCAGGGCTTTGGCGTGTTGCATCAGCCCTTGTTGATGCAGTTGATTGACTTTCGCACCCAGTTGCTGCGTCAGCCCCATCGCCCGGCTGAGGTGAGTTTGGTTGCTCGGCTCAGTGGCACTGGCCTGAAAATGCGCCATCAAAGCATTGAGTCTTTCGGCCATGTCGTTAAGCATTGCTTGATGATGTGCCTGCGCATCGCGCATCTGATTCAGCATGGCTTCAATTTCAGCCTGCCGCGCGCGTGCGGCAGGCACTGTGCGAGTCCGGGTTTTGACAATATTTTTTATGCGGCCAGAGAACGCCCACGCCGCCAAGATTGCCAAAACCGACAACAGGGCCAGTCCCAGCCCAATGGAAATGACCACCCAAGTTTCGGTGCTGAAGTGCTCATTGCCCAATTGTTGGATCAGATCAGTCCACATCTCGATTTTCGTTCATGACTGGAAGACCGTTAGAATAACCCTAAATTAAGAAGAGGACGCAACATGCCCAAAAATCTCATCGTGGTGATGGATGATATCGCCAAGATTAAGCCGGTCAAAGACACCACGTTTGCGTTTCTTTTAGAGGGGATGGCTCGCGGTTATTCAGTCTATTACCTCAACATCTCAGATTTGTGGCTGGATGAGGACCAAGCCATGGCCTCCATGCGAACCATTGAGGTGCGCGACCACGCCAGTGATTGGTATTGTCTTGGTGAGCCGCAGCACCACGCCTTCGGCGATGAGGATGTGGTGTTGATGAGAAAAGACCCGCCCGTGGATGCCAACTATATCTATTCGACGCTCATTTTAGATCGCGCCCAAGCGCAAGGTGCACGGGTGATCAATGAGCCACGGGCCTTGCGAGACTTTAATGAGAAGCTGGCCATCACTTATTTTGGGCAGTGGATGCCGCCGACGTGTGTGAGCACCTCACACCAGACCTTGAAAGGTTTCATCAAAAAACATCGCAAAGTGGTGGTGAAGCCTTTGGATGGCATGGGAGGCCGAGGCATTTTTTTGATCGAAGAGGGTGAGGCCAATGTCAACGCCATTTTAGAGACACTCACTGGCGGTGAACAACGCTTGGCCATGGCGCAGGCTTTTTTGCCTGAGATTGCTGAAGGTGACAAACGGGTGTTGGTGGTTGATGGTGAGGTGGTGCCCTTTGTGTTGGCGCGTATTCCAGGCGAGGAGGATTTTCGTGGGAATTTGGCGCAGGGCGGTCGGGGTGAGGGACAGCCCATCACAGCGACAGAGCGCGCCATTGCCGAAGCGGTTGCGCCAACGCTCAAAGCCCGCGGGGTGATGTTTGCAGGCCTTGATATCATCGGCCAGCGCCTCACAGAGGTGAATGTCACCTCACCCACATGCGTCAGAGAGCTAGACCAACAGTTCGGATTAAACATCTCGGGCCAGTTGTTTGATGCCATTGAGGCCCAGGCTTGAGGACTGATTCTTCGGTGTGGCTTATCAGGCAATTTCTTAAGTGGTGACCACTTTGGCTGATAGAATGAAAGTATGAGTTATTTAGAGCAGCAATTTTTGGTGGCCATGCCTGATATGGATGACCCCAACTTTAGCCGTGGTGTCACGCTGCTTTGTCAGCACAACGAAGAAGGGGCACTGGGTTTAACCGTGAACCGACCATCGGATCTCAAACTCAGCGACTTATTTGATCAGCTTGGGCTCGATAACCATGATCCCAGTGTGGCCGATACCATTATTTTTGATGGTGGCCCTCTTCACCGCGAGCGGGGTTTCGTCTTGCACGAGACAAAGGGCGATGACCGTGAGTGGGATTCTAGTCTGGTCGTGGGCAAGCATCTGAAGATCACCACATCAAAAGATATCTTAAAAGCGATTGCCGAAGGTCAAGGCCCAAAACGTTTTTTGGTGACTTTGGGCTATGCAGGTTGGGAGGCAGGTCAGTTAGAGCAGGAGATTCGTGAGAATGTCTGGCTTAATGTGGATGCCCAACGGGACATTTTATTTGAGGCCCCCATCGATCAGCGATGGTCTAAGGCGGTGGCCAGCCTCGGCTTCAGCGCCGATGTCCTACAACCCTCAGGTGGCCATGCCTAAGCACGGTCCATTGCTTGCGATCGATTACGGAAAAGCCAGAACTGGGCTTGCGGTGGGTCATCCACTGACAGGCTCAGCGCAACCGCTGGAGCCCATGCCGTCGAAAAATGAAGATGCCTTGGTTGATGCCTTGGCGACCGCTATCAAAACGTGGCAGCCACAGGCCTTGATCGTGGGTTTGCCTTTGGGTGGCGATGGTGAAGACAGCCCGATGAGCGTGGTGGTCCGCGCTTTTGTTGAAAAACTCAAAAGCCGTTTCCCAGACCTTGCCATTGAGTTTCAAGATGAGCGCTTAACCTCAGTGGATGCGGCCAGTCGGCACCAAAAACGCCGAGAGCAGGGTCGAGCCCGCGCCAAAGAGGCCGCAAAACTAGATAGCGTGGCTGCCGCTTTAATTCTAGAATCATGGATGAGTGCGCATCAGGAGGCCATGTCATGACATCTTCCCAATTGATCGACATCCAAGGGCTTGCCACTGATTTTATCGATCACATTCTCTACCGTGCGGTGGAATTGGCCAAAGGCAGTGAGCCGATGACGACCAATCACACAGTCGCTAATTTGTTTTTTGAGCCATCTACTCGCACCCGCGTCTCTTTTGAGATCGCAGCCACCCGACTGGGCTTATCGATCATCAATCTTGATGGTCTAAGATCTTCCATGACCAAAGGCGAGTCATTGCTGGATACCCTGGCCACACTGCGTGCCATGGGCGTTGAGATGGCAGTTTTGAGACATGGTCAGACGGGCATCTGTCATGAAATCAGCCATGCCATGCCGATCGGGATGGGACTGGTGAATGCTGGAGATGGCTGTGGACATCACCCCACGCAGGCCCTGTTGGATGTGGCCACCATGATCGAGCAGGGCATCTCTTTAAGTGATTCGAAGGTCGTGATTGTCGGGGACTTGCGACACTCTCGTGTGGCGAGGTCTAACGTGGCGCTATTGAAGCGTTTGAACGTCGGTGAGGTGGCGTTGGCGGGACCGCCTGCCTTCATGCCCAAAGATCTGTTTGGTCACACGGATTTGGTGGTGTATGACCAGTTGGAGGCGGCGTTGGAAGAGGCCAACATTGTCATGATGTTGCGTATCCAAAAAGAACGCCTAGAGCCAGAGACCTTGGTTGATTGGGCCGATTATCACGAGCAGTGGGGACTGAGTCAGTCCAAACTGGCGCTCGCCAGACCCGATTGTCGCGTCATGCATCCAGGCCCAATTAACCGAGGGGTGGAGTTGACCGCCGAGGTCGCCGATGGGGCGCAATCTTTGATTTTGGATCAAGTCAGAATGAGTGTCTTTACCCGCATGGCTATTTTTGAGGCCTTGCTGGCTTAACCTGTGCCCTGATTCGGGTCTACAATAGGGGCATGGCAGGTTCGATTTACCCAGACTCAACAATCATCGACAGCACTTGGTTAGTGATCAGTCGGCCTGCAGGGATAGACTAAATCATGGGTCCAGACCAAGCCCAGAAAACACCCAAGGTTTGGCGCAAGATCCGAAGTTTTGTGCGACGTCCCGGCCGTCTTACCCCCGCCCAAGAAGCCGCGATTGACTTATGGTTGCCTGAATACGCGTATCCATCCGAACGTTTGGCCGATGCCAAGCGAACGGTCATGGAAATTGGTTTTGGGAATGGTCAAGCCCTCATTCACATGGCGCAAGCAGAACCAGAAGCCCATTTGATTGGCGTTGAGGTACATCCACCCGGCGTGGGGAGATTGCTCTTAGCACTCAAATCTCAAGGCATCGACAATGTGTCTGTGGCCATGACCGATGCTGTGGAGTTACTAGAGCAGGTGATTGCACCGAAGAGTTTGGATGAGGTGCGCATTTATTTTCCAGATCCTTGGCCGAAGAAAAAGCACCACAAGCGGCGACTGATTCAAGCCCCTTTTATTCAATTATTGGCCGAGAAGCTTAAGCCTCAAGGCCGCGTCCATTTGGCCACAGACTGGATGCCCTATGCTGAGTGGATGGAGGAGGTATTCGCCGAGTCTGATCTCTATGAGAAGGTACCGAACGCCCATCACCACCGACCGAAAACGCATTTTCAAAAACGAGGTGAGCGGCGCGGCCACGCCATTGTTGATTTGATTTATGTGCGGACCCAAGAGGTATCGGCATGATGGCATCGACCTTGCCACTGACAGGCGACATGGTGCTGGTGTTGTTAGTGCTGGGGTTGACGGTGGCACTGTTTGTGTGGGAAGTGGTCCGCGTCGATATTGCCGCCATCGGCATCATGGTCGTCATCGGTTTATTGGGGTTGGTGCCCTCTGACCAGCTGTTTAATGGTTTCGCCTCGAACGCCGTCATTTCCTTAATTGCGGTCATGATCATGGGCGCAGGTCTGGATAGAACGGGGGTCATGAATCAGGTGACTACCTGGATTTTGAAACTAGCGGCGCAGTCTGCAAGCCGCGTTGTTGCGTTGACCAGTGCTTCGGCCGGCCTGGTATCGAGCATGACTCAAAATGCCGGCGTCACGGCACTCTTTATGCCCGTGGTCGGTCGGGTATCTGGGCGCATGCACATTCCGATGCCTCAGCTTTTAATGCCAATGGGGTTTGGTGCCATGGTCGGGGGGACCATCACCATGGTCGGTTCTTCTCCTCTGATCTTATTGAATGACCTCATGGAAGCCTCCAATCGCTCATTGCCGCCCGGGGCTGAAGCGCTGGATGGGTTTAATTTGTTTGCGGTCACGCCGATTGGCTTGGCCTTGCTGGCAGCGAGCTTGGCTTATTTTTGGCTATTTGCCCAAAAACTTTTGCCCACGGGTGAGACCAAGGGTTCAAGTGCCCCAGGTCGGACAGAGACCTATTTTGCCGATGTCTATGGCATTGAAGGCGAGGTCTATGAGATGTTGGTCACCGTTGACTCACCTTTGGTTGGCATGCGAATCAGTGAGGCAGAGCGCTTGCCTGGTGCCCCTTTGTTGCTGGGGATTCAATCGACGGATGAACCGAGACTCGCACCACCAGCCGATGAAATGGTGTGGGTGGGGACTGTCTTAGGGGTGATGGGGACGCGAGAGCAAGTTGGGCAGTTTGCCTTGGCCAACCAGCTCAAGTTGCAACCGCGACTGAAAACATTTGGGCAGCTCTTCAATCCCACCCGTGCTGGTATTTCCGAGGTTGTGATACCGCCAGGGTCTCGATTGATTGGTCAAAGCATTGGTGATTCGAAACTACGGTCACGGTTTGGTATTTCGGTGCTGGCAATTAACCGCCAAGGCGATATCATTCGTGAGGACTTGCGGGCTCAGGTGCTACAAGCGGGTGATTGTCTGGTCTCTCACTCTACTTGGAGTGATCTTGCTGAGCTGGCTGACGATAAAGACTTTATCGTGGCCACCGATATTCCAAAAGAAGAACAACGACCACAAAAAGTGATTCATGCCCTTATTTTTTTTGGGCTGGCTTTGGTCTTGGTGATCTTCACTGACATCCGCTTATCGATTGCCTTACTCACAGGGGCAATCGGCATGATTTTAAGCGGCGTCTTGAGTATGGATGAGGCCTATCAGTCAGTCAGTTGGAAAACAGTCTTTTTAATGGCTAGCCTCATTCCTCTGGGCTATGCGATGGAAGTGACCGGGACCGCCGCTTGGTTAGCCGCCCAAATCATCGCTGTGTTGGGCACCATGCCAGGATGGGTCTTGCAAGTGGCGCTGGCGGTCTTGGCAACGCTGTTTACGTTGGTGATGTCCAATGTGGGCGCCACTGTACTGCTGGTCCCCATCGCCATTAACTTGGCCATTGTGACGGGGGGCAGTCCTGCGGTCTACGCTTTGGTTGTGGCGTTGGCGGCCAGTAATGCGTTTATCCTGCCCACCCATCCTGTCAATGCGCTGATCATGGGGCCGGGTGGCTATCGGGTGAGGGATTTCGTGCGCATTGGCGGGGGAATGTCGGTGCTCTATTTGGTCGTGAGCTTGACGGTCGTCAATCTTATTTTTTAGTCGGTGGCCAAGGCCACGGACCCTTCGCTTTCAATCAGATGGATAGTTTTCAAGCAGGCATTCAAGCAGGGGCCTGAAACACAACGACCCTGGCTAGGCTCAAACACTGCGCCGTGAACGCAACAGACCAAGCGATTCTCATCATCTGTGATGAATCGGTCAGGCGCGATATTCAGCGATCGGCCCTGATGTGGACACACGTTGAGCCAGGCCTTGGCCATGCCTTGATGACGGGTCACAACGAGATCAATGGGCCCCTCGTGGCACACAGTTATGGCAAGATCAGGGTCTGACACCCGAAACTCGCGGTATTGCCCCTCAGCGAGGGTGTCGCTGGTGCACAGGAACTTCGATGACATCTTGGAGTCTATGGACATATGAATTTCAACCCAAACGATCGCTTTAATCGTTCATTTTACAGCCGGTTTGGATCACCATTCGATCCAAAACCGATGAGCCCATTGGCCCGTGTGGGTGTGGTGCTATTGACGATCGCTGTATTGGCGGTGAGTTTTATGCTGGGCCTTGTCTTTCTGGCGATTGCCGTGGGCTTATTGGCCATGGGGATGATTGCGGTGTTTATTCGCCGCTTATTAAATGGCCGAGAGACACCAGCCGAAGACGACAACATCGAAGTGACCTATCGGGTGGTTCATCGAAAAAGGGATGACTGAGGCAGGACCAAGTCTTGGCAGGCTAACCGCTAGAGTATTCCGAGTAACAGCAGGACAAAAAAGAGGGCAGCAACCCACAAGGCCATGGCGCCGATCGGCCACGACTGGCCGAGGTGCTTTAGGGGCCAGCGAGGGTGTGCCAGCCACCCAAACCCTGTTTTGAAAGGTGAGCTGAGTGCTCCTTGGATGCGCTGGCCCGCGATAACCAAATGCGATGGGAGTGTCCTAAACAGCCATCGATAAACCAAATTGGCATCCCATAGACGCCGCACGCCTTCTTTCGGTAAACCAAACCCAAAGTGTGCGAGCAAAGCGTAAGCCAGGCCTGCGCTTCCGAGCAAGATCAACTGAGCAACCACGGTCTTCGTTGTGAAGACAGTGACATCACTTCCGAATGGTCGAAACCCCTGGCTGAGCTCAGGCAGCCATCCCACCAACAGCACCACACTGATCGGGATCAAGAAGGCCAATCGTTGACTGATGGGCAATGCAAGCTTGGTTGGCGTGGGTGTGGGCTCAAGGGGTGCTTGGAAAAACACCCGCCAAGTGAGACGAACCCATGCATACAAAATACCCATCACGGAGAGAGAGGCCATCAGCCAGTAGAGTGCATGGGGATAGCTTGACCCTTCAATCGCCGCCAGAATCATCTTTTTGCTCATAAACCCACCGGTCAGTGGCAAGGCAATGTTGGCCATCGCAGCGATCACCACCGCTGAGGCCACCCATGGCATGGTTTTGGCAAGTCCGCCCAAACGGTGGGCATCTGTCGTACCTAGGTGGGTCAAGATCACGGCCATGGCCATGAAGAACACCATCTTGAAAGAGACATCCATCACGATGTGCCAGGCCACGCCATCGAGTGCCAACGGTGTCCCCACACCAATGGCCACTACCATCAAGCCAAGTTGAACCATCATGCTGTAGGCCAAAACCCGCCTGAGGTTTCGCTCAGCCAGGACATACCCGGTGGGCCACAGGGCCATGAGGACACCGATGGGCACCAGCCAAGGCTCTCCAGGGAAGACGGTCATCAAACCAAAAAGCCCCACTTTGGTGGTCACTGCCACCAACACAGCCAACCCCGCCAGTGAGGCTTTGGGGTAGGCATCGACAAGCCACAGGTGCAATAAGGGGAAGCCTGCCTTGATGCCAAAGCCCAATAGGAATAAAAAGCCAGCCGGTGTGTCCAAGCCCACTGGCCTCATAGCCCAGTCTCCCGACCGGCCACCCTCTATCAAGATGGCGGTTAAGATCGTCACCCCTGCCGCAATCTGGAATAACAGATAACGAACACCCGCGGCGGTGGCTTGGGTGTTGCGCGCAGCCAAAACCAAGCCCACACCACTGAGTGCGATGATCTCGAAGAAGATGAAGAAACTAATCCAGTCGCCTGCGAGGACTGTGCCGATTCCTCCTGCAAAGTAGGCCAGCAAAGCGCTATGTTGTAAGCGGTCTTTGCTTGGTGCAATAAAAAGCGAGCCCGCCAGTGCGGCCAGATGAAACAGGCCAAGCATCAAAAGACCCAACGCATCAACAGCCACCAGCGTCAATGAGTAATCCATCAACGAGTAGTCAAGGGTTTGCCCGACCTCTAGGCGCATCAGCGCCCACAAACCAGAGAACACGATGGTGGCGGGTGTCAACCAAGCAGCCCACGCCCGAGGCAAGGCAGGAAGCAGACAGGCCATGCCCAAGAACAATGCAACAGGTAACAACGCTAGCCACTCGTTCATGCGCTGTCCCCAGAATCTTGACGCTCAGAACCGTGATCCCCAGCCTCTTGGTCAATCGGCGTCACTTGGGCAAAGGCGCGCACCCATCGGGTAGCCAACAAAATGACCACCACGGCAGTCACGCCTGTGACGGCATATGGCCACAACCCCATCATGAGATGAGCCCCTTGGCCAGATTAAACACAGGCTCAGGGAAAAAGAACAGAATCAGACAAGCACTGGCCGTCATGCCCATGGCCACGCGCTGCGCCCACGGTGCTTCGTGGATGCCTTGTGTTGGCACGCCTGGGGCTGCGGGCGCAAAAAAGCCACGAATAGGGATGATCAATAGGTAAAGGATATTGAGCAAAGAACTGACCAGCAACGCCCCCACCACAATCCATTGCTCGTCAGACAAACTGCCGAGCACCAAGTACCATTTGGACCACATCCCCGCAAACAAGGGCAGGCCGATGATGCTAAGAATGCCAATGGTCATGAAGGTGAAGGTAAACGGCATCACGCGGCCTAAGCCATCAAGCTCTTTTATTTTTTTTCTATCGTGCGCCACTTGGATGGCACCGGCTGAGAAAAAGAGGGTGATCTTGGCCACTGCATGCATCAACATTTGCATCACACCGCCAATGATCGCCAGAGGCGTGGCCACCATCGCCCCAATAATCACGTAACTCAACTGGGCCACCGTTGAGTAAGCCAGCCTTGCTTTCAAGTCATCTAGACCTAACGCCACCAATGAGGCGGCCACGATGGTGAAAGCGGCCACCCAAGCCACCCAAAGGCCCGCACCAGTGGTCTGCAAGGTATCCACACCCAAGACGAAGATCGCGACTTTTAATATCGTAAAGACACCGGCTTTGACGACTGCGACGGCATGCAGTAGCGCACTGACAGGGGCAGGGGCCACCATCGCTGAAGGCAGCCATCGGTGCATCGGCATCAAGGCCGCCTTACCAATGCCAAAGGCAAACAGGCCGGTCAATATCGGAATCCAGTGCGGCGCAATGTGGCCTTCGATAATGCCACCTGTTTGGAAATCGAGCGTACCCGTGGCGGCATAAGTCCACACAATTGCTGGCAGGAGTAGACCGATCGAAGAGGCCAGCAGATAAAACAGGTAGACACGTCCGCCTTGTCTGGCACTCTCGCTGCCCGAGTGGGTGACCAGTGGGTAGGTTGATAGGGTGAGCACTTCATAGAAAATGAACAGTGTCAGCAGGTTGCCACTAAAAGCAATCCCCGCGGCGGCACCTAAGGCGATGGCATAACACGCGAAGAATCGCGCCAAGTGTTGATAGCCCAAGGTCTTCATATAGCTTTGCGCATATAACGTCGCGACCACCCACAGGCTGGCGCCAATGAGCGCAAATAACAGACCCAAAGGCTCAATAACAAAGCCGATACGCACACCAGGGATCAGCTCGCCAAACCACTGATGGGCGCCTTGTCCTGACATCACGCTTGGCACATGGGCAATGACTGTGGTGAGGAAGATCAGCGCAGCCACCCACCCGAGCGCATCTCGGAGACGAGCATGACGGTGGGCCAAGGCAATGGCCAATGCCCCTGCAAAGGGAATGGCAATGACCGTCAGCGGTGAGAGCACAGGCAGACTGATCATCTAAAAGCTTCCCAATAAAGTCTGCGCAGCACGCGTGGCTGCGCCCAAGCTCAAGCGGGTGTCTAGGCCAAAATAGAGGTTGAGCAACACAGTGAGCCAAAGAGGCACCAACAGGCACAAGGGAGCTTCACGGACCGGCTTGGCTTGCTCATTGGGTGCTTTGAACCATGCCGCCTCAATCACTCGCCAAACATAGAAGACCGCCATAAAGGAGGTGATCAAGATTAAGCCAACCAGCCACGGGTGGCCGGCCTCAATCGAGGCCAATATCAAATACCACTTGCTGACAAAGCCCGCTGTGGCGGGGACGCCAATGAGCGACAAGCCGGCCACCGCAAAGGCGCTCATGGTCCAAGGCATTTGTCGACCGATGCCATAAAACGCCTCGATACGCGCCGAGCCTGTCTGATACATGACCGTACCCAGCGCCATGAATAGCGCTGCTTTCATCAAAGCATGATTGAACAGATGAACAAATGTGGCCGTGAGGCCAACCACACTGACCAACGACACACCCAACACCAAGTAGCCCACTTGAGCCACAGAGGAGTAAGCCAGCAGTCTTTTAAGATTGGGCTCAAACATCGCCACCCAAGACCCGACCACCATCCCAGCAATTGCCAATGTCATCAGTAAGGGTGCCAGCGGCAACATGCCGAAACTACCCTCAAACCCAAACACGGTGTAGATGAAGCGGAGCAACACATACAAGGCCACTTTGGTTGCGGTCCCTGCCAAGAAGACAGTCACCATGTTTGGGGCATAAGCATAGGCATTGGGAAGCCACAAATGCAAAGGCAACAGGGCCATCTTCAAGCCCAGTCCAACCACAATGAACGCAAAACCCGCTCGAATGGCATTGGTGTCGGCGACCGCAGGTAATCGCTCAGCCAAATCAGCCATGTTGAGCGTGCCTGTCATCATGTAAAGAAAGCCGATCCCAATCAAGACAAAGGTGGCACCAATGGTGCCCATGATCAGATAGCGAAACGATGCCAACAACCCACGCCGGTCAGGTCCGTGGGCGATTAATGCATAGGTCGAGAGAGAGGATATTTCCAAAAACACAAACACGTTGAAGGCATCCCCAGTCAAGGTGATCCCCAACAAACCAGCCAGTGTGAGCAAAAACAGGGCATAAAACACGCTTTGCCGCTCTGGGATTTCTTGATCGACGCTGGCTTTGCCCCAAACAAGGGCTAAGAGTGCGATGGCCGATACAATGAAAGCCACCCAAGCATTGGCAGCATCGACTCGGTATTCAATCCCAATCGGCGGAGGCCACTGACCAAAGGCATAGCGAATGGGTGTCTCATCGACGTGGCCTAGCACCCAAAAAGACAAGGCCGTGATCACCACAGCGACGATCACCGAAACCCCCCAGGGTGCAAAGCGGCCGGGCAACAGGGCCACCACCGCCGAGAGGATGAGCGGGGTCAAAACAATGAAAGGCATCCAGGCCACCACATCCATTTAGGCGGTATCCTCTGGTCGGTCTGATGGCTCTTCCAGTAAGGCATCTTGCAAAGTATCGTCTTCAATCGTGCCAAATGACTCATTGATTCTCACAGCCAAGGCCAAAGCCACGGCAGTGGTGGCCACGCCCACCACAATGGCGGTAAGGATCAAGACATGGGGTAGCGGATTAGAGTACACCTCCACACCAGCTCTGACGATGGGGGTCGCGCCACCGGCGACTTTACCGGCTGAAATAAACATAAAAAAGACAGAGGTTTGGAACAGGGTCAAGCCCATCACTTTCTTGATCATGTTGCCGCGGGCGATGACCACGTAAAAACCAATCATCATTAAGACAACGACCACCCAGTAATTAAAGAAGCTCAACACGGTGCTCATGGCGCCTCTTCCTCAACCGCGTCTAACCAGGCCTTTCGCTCAGCAAATTTCGTGAAAATCATCATAATGGCGCTGGCGACTGTGATGCCAATGCCGAGCTCGACAGTCACAATACCCGCCTGCTGGGCGGCTTGGGGGTTGGGTAGTAAGGTTGCAAACTCTAAGAAAGCGCCACCTTGGATGACATTGATGAGCCCAACGGCGCAATAGATCAGCACGCCGATGAGCATCAGCACATACATGGCGCGCTTGGGAATGACAGCCAGCCCAAGGTCCATGCCAAAAATTAAAACAAACAAGATCCAAGCGGCGGCAAAGACCACGCCAGCTTGGAAGCCACCCCCAGGGGAGTACTCCCCATGGAATTGGATATAGAGTGCGAACAGCATGATCAAGGGGATCAAAAAGCGCGCCACAATACGAAGGATCTTGTTATCACTCATCGCGGTGTTTGCCTTGATATTTCTTGGGGCGGACACTTAATAGTGCATAGACAGCCAATCCTGCTGTCAGGATCACAAAGCCCTCGCCCAGGGTATCAATGGACCGATAACTGGCCAGTACCGCTGCGACCATGTTGGGAATGCCCATATCGGCATAAGTCTGAGCGATGTAGTGGCCACCGACATGCGTCTGCACAGGGGTGGTGGGTGAGCCAAACTGTGGCAAGTCGAATGTGGCGTAGATCAACAACGCCCCAGTCACCCCAACAACCAGCATCGCCCATCGGTCGTGATGGGCTGATTTTTTGATGGGTGCCTCATAGCGCTCGGTGAGGGTCAAAACGGCCAGCACAAGAATGGTCGAGATCCCGGCACCGACAGCCGCTTCTGTCAACGCCACATCACCCGCATCCAGCACGACAAACAAGGCCGCCGAGAGCAAAGAGTAAATGGCAAACAGCATGGCGGCGGCAAACAAATCACGTAGCCGCACGATCGCGATGGCGACGAGCACCAAAAAGCCCAGTAAGCCGATGTCGATTAAGTAGTCGATGGCGGCTCTCCTGCGCGTGACTTCACCTCAGGTGCGAGCCCGTCAGCCATGGCGGCGCGGGCGAGCGCATGAGAGGCTGTTGGGGTGGTGAAGAGTAAAAACAGCAAAATCAAAATGAGTTTAAGTGTGAGCAAGGTCAAGCCTGTTTGGAGGATCAGGCCGGCGATGATCATAAGCGCCACCAGCGTATCGGTCATGCCAGCGGCGTGCAGGCGTGTATAGAAATCTGGGAATCGCAACAGGCCTAAACCACCGATTACACCAAAGCTACCCCCACCCAGCAAAAGCACGCCTGAGATCATATTGATCAGCCACTCACTCATGGGTTTCCTCCACGTCCCCCGCTGTGGCCAAATCACCATGGCGGACCAATTTCAACACAGCGATGACTGCAATGAAGTTGATCAAGGCATAAACCAAGGCCACATCAATCAGATCACCATTGCCAGACAGCACTGAGATAAGGGCCACGACCAACACCGTTTTGGTGCCAAAGACATTGGCCGCGACGATGCGGTCATACACCGTGGGTCCTCGGAAAGCCCTGACCAGCGCCAAAGCCATGGTGGCAAAAATCAGCAACACAGCGATCAGGTAAACAGCACTCATGGTGAGGTTTTCTTATCATCAGGCCGATGTGGCTTTGTATTCATGCCCTCAAGCCAAAGCACTTTTTCGGCCATTCGCCCGGATTGGAGATCCTTGGCGGAGACCTCGTCCAAAGCGTGCACGGTCATGCGCTCCGGGGTCACCTCCAAAGTTAACGTGCCAGGGGTGAGCGTGCAGGAGTTCGCATAAGTCACCCGAGACACCGCCGTGTGCTGGGTGACAGGCAGTTCAATGATTTGGGGCGCAATGGTGTTTGGATAAAACACGCGCTTGGCCACATTGATGTTGGCTGTGATGATTTGACGCACCAGCCAGCCCCAGTAGGGGATCAGTCTTGGAAAATAAAGCCCCGGATGGTGTTCGACACCCACCACCTCCATGCGCAAAGACAAC
>JALQZL010000190.1 GCA_023258355.1 Wenzhouxiangellaceae bacterium
TCCATTACGGCCAGAGAGTTAAACGAGCGTTTGGCACAAGGCGAAGACATTTGGGTGGTGGATACTCGGCCAGAGCCTGATCGCATGGCCAAGCCAGTCACGTTTGCCATCCCGCTCGATGCCAATACCATGACCAAGCTAAAAGAAGCTGACTTAGATCAGGCCGTGGTTTTTATGTGCCACGTGGGCATCACAAGCCAAAAAATTGCCGATCATTACCGTAAGCAAGGCCTTCGTCAATTATTCAATCTTGAGGGGGGTGCTGAGGCTGTCCATCAGTTGGAGGCACATTAAGACCTGAATTCCGCGACCGCAGGTGCATGGTCAGAAGGCCTCTCTAGGCGTCTAGGTTCTTTATCGATGTAGCTGGTTGTGCACCTTTCTTTCAAGGCATTGGAGCAAAGCACCAAGTCAATACGAAGCCCCAAATTGCGGCGGAATCCGGCGGCGCGGTAATCCCACCACGAGAAGGTATCCTCTGGCTGGGGAAATAAGCGGAAGCTGTCATGCAGGCCCAAGTCGAAAATTCGTTGTAAAGCTTCTCTTTCTGGCGTGGAGCAGAGGATCTTTTCATGCCATGCGTCGGGATCATGAACGTCCCGGTCATCAGGCGCAATGTTGAAGTCACCCAGCACGACCACGTTGTCGTGGTGCCGAATCTCGTGGCTGATCCAATCGGTTACAGCGTCTAGCCAGCGAAGTTTGTAGTCATACTTTTCACTTCCCACCTCGCTACCATTCACCACGTATAGATTGATCACTCGTGTATCGCCCGAGGTGCCGGCAATAACACGCTTTTGTACGTCCTCAAAGTTTGGAATGGCTGTCACTACATCAAGCACAGGGTTTTTCGAAATCAGTGCAACACCGTTATAAGTGGGTTGACCCGAAAAAGAAACGTGGTAGCCGAGGCGCTCAATCTCTTCGGCTGGGAACTTGTCGTCAACGAGCTTGGTCTCTTGCAGGGCCAATACATCCGGTTGTTGGTGGGTTAACCAATCACATACATGTTCTAGTCGGACTTTGAGTGAATTGACATTCCAGCTTGCAATTTTCATGATTTGTATCCGGTTCCCTATTAATCGGTCTCATTGTGAGCATAAAACTCACCACTTGGGCTTGTGTCGAGCATTTCACGTGATTCAACGAAATCATCGACATCTTCATTGTCATCCCATCCATAGTCGAAGGTTATTTCTTCGCCTGCATGAATCCATCGGAGAGTGAACAATTCAATACCTGACCATTCGGCATTGGGTTCGTTGGAATGATTTAAAAACCGCATCTCATTGTCACCATCGATGCCCATCCACTGCTCTCGCTCATCATCATAGACCCACAAAACGTGCATGCCATCCTCTTGAGTCCATTCGCCTTCATATTTTCCCACTTGAGTGAATGCGGGTAAGTCGATGTTGGCAAAGAGACCTAACCCATGAATCGGCGAGAGATCCACTCTAACTTTTGTGTTTTTTTGGTACTTGGGATCTATGGTGGGATCCTGTTTGGTCTCAGGCATCGGATCAAAGACGATAGGTTTGTTTTCTGGGCTACTCATTTAAATTTAAGCGATTAATGATATTCAGCTGGGCAGACCAACTAAGGAATTGAGCTCCAGATTGTAGCAAAGCGTTGGACTGGTCTTTGCTGATAGGTCGCGTTGATTGAAATCTTCTTGCAACTGCTTAATTGATTCTACAGTCATCGGATAAAGGTGAATTAGCCGTCCATCCTCAATGAGACTCCAAGCCACCAATCCAATGCTTGGGTCCATATGTTGTGTCAAGGTAGCCATCGGGGCGACAATTTCCGGTGGTACTACAGAAGTTTCAATCACACATTGCCTCGATTCATCGATGACTGATGGTGGGTGCGTTGCTACTGTCCATGAGATGTTGTGGCTGTCTGCCAGCACTGTTAGGGTTCGATACGCTCTCAGCCATAGCAGATATGACGAAACCGACTCCACATTTGATGTTGACGTTGCCAGCCATTGGTCAAGGGTTAAAAAGTCAATCAATAGCATTCGATCTGAGCCAGACCACTGCGCTGTCATTTGGCCCGGTAACTTAAGGTCATAAGAGTGTTCGCTGTGAAGTAGCGCAATTTCAATCACATCCCAAAAACCCGACAATCCGGCTGCGTCCAACTGCACACGTTGCAGAGCCATCAGATCATTCAGT
>JALQZL010000191.1 GCA_023258355.1 Wenzhouxiangellaceae bacterium
AAATCAAATTGTGCCAGCGCTATTTTCAGCTTAAACGACCTGCGATCGCTTCACCCAACTCAACGGGCGAACGTACCGTTGTCACGCCTGCCTCTTCAAGTGCTTGATACTTGGCTTCTGCCGTTCCCTTGCCGCCTGAGATGATGGCGCCCGCATGGCCCATCCGCTTACCTGGTGGCGCAGTGACACCTGCGATGTAGCCCACCACTGGCTTAGTGACATGATCGGCGATGAATTCGGCAGCATCTTCTTCAGCGCTTCCGCCAATCTCACCCACCATAATGATGCCCTCGGTGGCGTCATCTTCTTGGAACAACTCTAAGCAATCGACAAAACTCATCCCGTGAATAGGGTCACCACCAATACCGATGCACGTGGTTTGCCCAAGACCGACCTGCGTGGTTTGGAAGACTGCCTCATAGGTAAGCGTGCCTGAGCGAGAAACCACACCCACTCGACCCGGCTTATGAATTTGGGCAGGCATGATACCGATCTTGCACTCACCCGGGGTGATAATGCCCGGACAGTTTGGGCCAATCAGCGTCACATCATCATAATGCGCCAACGCGCTTTTAACGCGCATCATGTCCAAAACTGGGATGCCTTCGGTAATGCAGACAATCACGCGGATCCCCGCATCGGCAGCCTCTAAAATCGCATCTGCTGCGAAAGGCGGTGGCACAAATATCATTGACGCATCAGCGCCCACCTGCTCAACAGCTTCCTCAACGGTGTTGAAAACAGGACGATCCAAATGCTTTTGACCACCCTTACCTGGGGTAACACCGCCGACCAATTGGGTGCCATAAGCGATGGCTTGTTCGGAATGGAACGTCCCCTGAGCACCAGTAAAACCTTGCGTAATGACACGCGTCTCTTTATTAATTAAAACACTCATAGTTGGTCTCGTCCCTTAAGCCTGAACTGCGGCGACTGCTTTCCGAGCGCCGTCATTAAGATCGTCAGCAGTGATGATAGTCAAACCACTCTCTGCTAATAACTGCTTTCCTTCATTCACGTTGGTGCCCTCTAGTCTGACAACCACCGGAACTGTCAACTCAATTTCTCTTACGGCATTGATAATGCCTTCAGCGATCAAATCACACCGGACAATCCCGCCAAAGATATTGACAAGAATGGCTTCAACATTCTCGCTTGACAAAATCAACTTGAAAGCTGCCTTGACACGTTCAGCATTGGTCCCGCCTCCAACATCAAGGAAGTTCGCAGGCTCGCCACCAGCCAGTTTGATGACATCCATTGTTGCCATCGCCAGGCCAGCGCCATTAACCATACAGGCAATGTTGCCGTCCAAAGTCACGTAATTGAGGTCATGCTCGCTCGCAGCCAACTCTGTGGGATCTTCTTGTGACTCATCTCTCATGGCCGCCAAATCAGGATGTCGATAAAGCGCGTTATCATCTGCGTTAAGCTTCGCATCGAGCGCACTCAAGTTACCATCGCCATCAATAATGAGTGGGTTTACCTCAATCAGGCTAATGTCTTTTTCTACAAACAATTTGTAAAGGCCTGACATAATTTTGGTCAGTTGACCCACTTGCTTTGCATTTAATCCCATGCGGAAGCCAATTTGCCTGGCTTGGTAAGGCATAAAGCCAGCAGCGGTATCCATGACCACTGTAATGATTTTTTCAGGCGTCTCAGAGGCGACTTGCTCAATATCAACACCACCAGCCGCTGAACCCATGAACACAATCGACTTATGGGCTCGGTCAATCAAGGCACCTAGATAGAGCTCTTGGGCAATGTCCGTGGCCTCAGCGATCAAAACAGAATTCACCGGCAATGCCAAGCCTCCTGTTTGATACGTTTCAATCTTCATCCCCAACATCCGCTCTGCCTCAGCACGGACGGCGTCCAAGCTATCGGCCAATTTGACACCACCCGCTTTACCTCGACCACCCGCATGCACTTGGGCTTTGACAACCCACTGTGTGCCCCCGACTTTCTTGGCAGCCTCAACAGCTTCGTCTGGCGTGGTTGCCACTTCTCCCCTGGGGACTGGAATGCCATAGTTGGCAAACAGGTCTTTGGCCTGATACTCATGAAAATTCATTGACTTTGATTCCCTGCGTCTTGTGTTGTTTGATGACCC
>JALQZL010000192.1 GCA_023258355.1 Wenzhouxiangellaceae bacterium
CCTTTGGCAGGCTACTGGCTCCCAGTTTCTGTACCGATGGCGCTCCCAATATTCATTGGCGGCGGCTTGTTCTTAGCGGTGATTTCGATCATCGGTGATCTCTTCATTAGTCTACTCAAGCGCCAAGCCCATCTTAAAGACAGCTCGCAGTTACTGCCGGGTCACGGCGGCATTCTCGACAGACTCGACAGCCTAGGCGCAGCCCTGCCTTTTTTCACCCTGATGGTGACCCTCTACCCACCCGCATAATCGCCTCCAAACAGGGTGGCAAGAACCAGTACAATAGGTCAAAGCGCTCGGAATTACTAAAATGTCGGTATGGATGTGATCGGCCCCATTTTCTGGTTAATCGTGGCCCTTGGGCTGTTGGTGACCTTCCACGAATTTGGCCACTTTTGGGTGGCTCGGCGCTGTGGTGTTCGTGTTTTGGTGTTTTCAATCGGCTTTGGGCAACCACTTTGGTCTAAAACAGCCAGCGACGGCACACGCTATCAAATTGCCGCCATCCCACTGGGCGGTTACGTAAAAATGCAAGACGAGCGTGCTGCTCCCGTCCCGACCGATCAAGCCAGCGAATCCTTCAACCGCAAGCCCGTTGGTCAGCGCATCGCCATCGTGGCTGCCGGACCCGTCTTTAATATCGTGTTTGCATTGGTGGCGTTTTGGCTGATGTTCTTGATCGGCATTGCGGCGCTACGACCGGTTGTGGGCGAACCCACCGGCATTGCACAACAAGCGGGCATTCAAGCCAAAGACGAGATTCAGCGCATCAATGGGAAAGACGTTGAGACGTGGACACATGCGCTATTGACTTTGATGCCCCTGGCGGTGGATCGTGCGACCGTGGAGCTGGAACTGGAGACTGCAGGCCGATCACTGAGAACGGCTCGACTGGACCTTGCTCAGCTGGGTGATGACTTTGAGGAAGACCAAGTCTTAGAAGCCATCGGGCTAAGCCCGTGGCGACCAACCTTACCAGCCACCATTGGAGAAGTCCAGGTGGGCTCACCTGCCAGTGTGGCGGGGCTCGAGGCCGGCGACTTGATCACAGCCATCAATGGGCGTCCAGTCACCAGCTGGCAGGATATTGTCCAATGGATCCCCTTAGATGCCATGGACGCCTCTGGCAATCTGATCACCTTGGATGTCACGGTTGAAAGACGAGGGCAATCACTTGTTGTCCAGATAGACCCCAGAAGAGACGAGTCATCAGGACGACCGTTTATTGGCATACAAGCACCGGAGCCGAGTCAGGCGTTGCAAGAAGAGATCAACCGAGTGTTTGTGATCCAACGTTATGGGCCCATTGAAGCGATGAGAAAAAGCCTCTCTGAGAGCTGGCGCTTAAGTTCTGCAACCCTCGGAATGCTGGGACGAATGATTCTAGGGCGTGCATCACTTGAGAACTTGTCGGGCCCCATCACCATTGCTCAAATGGCAGACCAGTCAGCGCGCTTAGGGATTTCACGGTTTTTGTTCTTTCTGGGCCTAATCAGTCTTTCTTTGGCGATCATTAACTTGTTACCAATCCCAATGCTGGATGGGGGGCATTTGCTTTACTACCTCATTGAAATAGTGAAAGGATCCCCAGTCTCTGAGCAAACGCAGGCTTTGGGCCAATATTTGGGGCTTGTTTTGGTGGTAATGCTTATGGGCATTGCCATTTTTAACGATATATTACGGTTATTCGCCTAAACTTAAAGGCTTTGCCAGCAATCAGACCCTTAAGAAACGGATGTTGTTCATGAAAAAACTGCTCATCACATTGACCCTTATGATTCTTGCCAGTCCGGTCTGGGCTGAGCGGTTTGTGATCGAAGACATTCGTGTCGATGGCATTCAACGGATTTCAGAGGGCAACATCTTCAGCTTTATTCCTCTTGAGGTTGGTGACGAATTCAACCCAGCCTTAGCGAGAAGCACCATTCGCGATCTCTATCGCACAGGCTTCTTTTCAGATGTAGAGCTTCTTATAAATTCTGGCATAAAATCTTCTAATTTTATTACACCGTCTTCATAATTTATGTTACCTATATTATCTATTAAAGTATATTCTTTTATTAATCCAGCTTCAACTCTTTTAAAGTTTATAGAGAGTTTAGTG
>JALQZL010000193.1 GCA_023258355.1 Wenzhouxiangellaceae bacterium
TGAGAATGACCGCAATGTGTCATTGGAAGCTTTGCGCCATTGGCATCATGCGCCAAACAATCCCAAACAGCTCGCAGACGCGGGTCTGTCCATGGTGCTGACCACTCACGGACTGGGACAACCCACAGACTTCTTAAAAAATTTAGCCAAGGCGGTTGAGCGCGGCCTTGATCCTGATGTGGCTTTGGCGGCAGTGACGACGGGCCCTGCTGAATGGCTGTCATTATCCGACCGCGCTGGACGGATTGCCCCAGGGATGATGGCTAATTTAGTGGTCACGGAGGGAGATTTGATCACCGAGCAACCAAAAATCACTGACGTCTGGATTGATGGTCATCGGTTTGAGTTGGCGGCGATTAAGCCACCCTCGGTCGACCCAGTGGGCACGTGGGCTTTGACCTTGGGGATGGGCGCCATGGGTGACATCGAGGCTGAATTAATCCTGACAGGCACACCAGCCAATATCGCTGGACAACTGAACGTGATGGGCAATGAAAGCCCGCTCAACAGCGCTCAAGTCAGCGACGATCAGGTCATCGCCACCATCGATTCGTCAAGGTTTGGTGGCTCTGGCACCATTACGATTCGGTTGACGATCAATGGTGACAATGCACGTGGCAACGGCTCTGGTCCGTTTGGTGAATTCACATTGAGAGGCCAACGCCAAGTCTCTGTGAGCACCCCAGAGAATGTCATGACCTCAACACAGTTTGATGAGGAGTCTCAATAATGCGCCACTTAATTCTGTTCTTCTTGACTGCCCTGTTGGCCATATCAGCTCATGCACAGGATTGGACACCTGATATCGAAGCATGGAACAGTCCGATACCTCCCCAACCCAAGGCCGTCATCATTAGAAATGCCACCGTGTGGCCAGCGACTGATGATGATGTGATGACGAATACAGATGTTCTTATACGTGAAGGCAAGATCGCAGCCATCGGTCAGAATCTCGATGCACCGCGAGGAGCGATTGAGATCGATGGCACTGATCATCACCTCACGCCGGGCATCGTTGATAACCACTCGCATGCGGCCATCATCGGGGGAGTGAATGAAGCTTCTCGCATCAGCACCGCTGATGTCAGAATCCGAGATGTCATTGACTCTGAGTCCATCAATATTTATCGGCAACTGGCTGGTGGCGTGACCACCATCAACCTGCTACATGGATCCGCCAATGCCATCGGTGGCCAAATGGCCACCATCAAAATGCGATGGGGTGCCAAGCCATCGGATTTGGTCTTTGATCAGGCGCGGCCAGGCATTAAGTTTGCCTTGGGCGAGAACCCCAAGCAGAGCAATTGGCGCCCATCAGAGCCTCGCTACCCGCAAACGAGGCCGGGTGTGGAACAAGTGATTCGTGAGAAATTCCAAATGGCCTCGGATTACCAAAATGCGATGGCCAATGCGCCGACAGGGCGCCGATCCCGGGATCAAGTGCCGCCACGGCCTGACCATGAAATGGATGCCATTGTCGAAATCATTGAGGGGCAGCGTGACGTTCACTCGCATGCTTATCGTGCCGATGAGATGTTGGCTTTGATGCGTACTGCCGAATCGTTCGGCTTCCGAATCAAAACCATTCAGCACGTTCTGGAGGGTTACAAAGTCGCACCTCAAATGGCCGCCCATGGTGTGGGTGGGTCTACCTTCATCGATTGGTGGAATTTCAAGGCAGAAGCCACCGATGCCATTGGCTATAACCCCGCCTTGATGCATGCCTCTGGTGTGCTCACGGCGCTGCACTCGGATAACCCTGAATTGGCTCGTCGCATGAATCTGGATGCGGCCAAGGCTGTGAGGTACGGTGGCGTCGATCCCCATGAGGCGCTTAAGATGATCACTGCCTATTCAGCAGACCAAATTGGCGCAGGCGAACACATCGGAAGAATTGCTGAAGGATTTGATGCTGATGTCGTGTTGTGGGATGGCCACCCACTCAGTGCATTCAGTAAAGTCACACAAACTTGGGTAGATGGGCGTCGCTTCTTTGATCGCGAGGCCGACCAACGCATGCAAGAGACCCTGGCATCGGAGCGCGCTGAGCTCATGGCGATGGTGCTGAATCAAGGCGAGGACTCAAAGG
>JALQZL010000194.1 GCA_023258355.1 Wenzhouxiangellaceae bacterium
AAAGTTTTGCCTGCCATTGTGGAGTCCATCCAAATTGCTTGGATTGGCACCATGGTCGCGGCCGTACTGTCACTGCCGCTGGCTTTGTTTGGGGCGAGCACCCTATTCCCCAAGCTTGCGCACGGGGTGAAATTTATTTCAGCCACGACGCGTGCGTTTCCTGAAATTTTATTGGCCATTTATTTTGTGCCAATCGTGGGCTTGGGCCCATTCGCCGGCGCGCTGGCCATCGGTATTTCGTCGGTGGGCATGCTCACCAAGCTAGGTGCGGAAGTGATCGAGTCGATTGACTTTGGCCCCATTGAGGCGGTGGAAGCCAGCGGGGGCTCTCGCATCGCTGCCCTTCGTTATGCGGTGCTACCGCAAGTCTTACCCGAAATTGTGGCCCATTGGCTGTTTCGATTCGAACTCAATATCCGAGCTTCCGCTGTGCTGGGGGTGGTGGGCGCAGGTGGCGTGGGTGGTGTGCTACTTAACACCTTAAGGTATCGCCACTTTGAAAAAGCGGCGGCGGTGTTGTTGTTAACCATTATCGTGGTGTTGGCCATCGATATGATCTCTGGTGAGATTCGGCGGAAAATCATCAATAGCTAACTTGTGCATCATTCTCTTTTGTTTCTGCAAAAATACGCACGCCTGTCATCATAGACAATAGTTTGTTGTGTCTTTGAAATTGCGGTGCTTGCTGTGAGTGGCACTTCATTTCGCTCTTGCCTATAATTTTGTATGTTGTGCGGTGTTGTCTTTAGTTGAGGTTTTTATGTCTAAATTACTTTTTTTGTTAAATCTTGCTTGGATAAGTCTTGCCTTTAATGCTCAAGCACAGGACTTTAGTGCCTGCGGGGACGGTGGGCAACTGCCGTGTGAGATCGACAGTTGGGCGGATTTGCATGCGATGCGAACCGCACTCGATAAAACTTATCGGCTGACGACTAATCTATCTTCTGACACGCCCGGTTATGCAACTTATGCTGGACCCACGGCCAATGGGGGTGTTGGGTGGTTGCCGATCGGTGTATGGGAATCAGAGTTTGTGGGCAGCTTTGATGGTGGCGGCTATCACATCGCAGACCTCACCATCAGCAAAACAATGAGTGATCTCAATGACAAAGATTTTATTTTTGGCTTATTTGGGTTTGTAGGCAAACCCCAAATCTTAGGACAAGGCATTCTTCAGAGTGTGGTGTTAAAAGACATTGATTACCGACTCGCTTGCGACCCGATGGGGGGCTTGTTCTTTGGCTTGGTAGATATCTCAATGGGTGGTTTGGCTGGGTTTAAGCAGCAGAGTATTGAGGCGCGCAACATTGAGGTCTCTGGCCGCATTCAAGTTGACCTCAGTGACTGTGGTGACTCGCCGTCTTTCTTAGCCGAAGTGGGGGGTGTCATTGGATTTAATCGGGGCATTTTGGCCAATAGCCTAGTCGATGTGGATGTTTCTTTGATTTCGAACGATCCTGATTCGCTACCTGATTTTGCGCATGTTGGGGGTGTGGTTGGATTCAATCAAGGTGAAGTCTCGGCGGCAGCCAGCTATGGTGATGTCTCGGGTCCAGTGGCTGGCGGCATCACAGGGTTCAATGATTCACAGACTCTGGATAGTTACGCCATGGCAGAAGTGACTGCCCTGTTCGACAGTGGTGGGATTGCTGGAAGAAACCAAGGACAAGTCGCGCGTTCCTACTTTTCAGGACCAGTCACGGTTGAGCTTGGGGGTGACATCGGCGCCTTGATCGGCGAAATGATTACTGGCAGTGTGACAGCGTCTTACTGGGATCAAGACGTGGTTGGTGAGCTGACTGATCCCGAAGGCACAGGCTTGGATGGGTCAGCCATGCGCGTGGCCACGAGTTTTGAAGGCTGGGATTTTTCCACGACGGGACCTTGGATTATTCAAGAGGGGGCTTTTCGGTCGTATCCCTATCTTCGCGCCTTTATCTATGACGACCCAGAGACTGAGGAGCCGACCAGAGCGATTCCTGGCTTAGAAGCCATTTGTCCATTGGGTAGTTTTAGCGAGACCGGCTATGCGCCGTGTCAGCCTTGCTTGGCGGGGACGAATACCAATGAC
>JALQZL010000195.1 GCA_023258355.1 Wenzhouxiangellaceae bacterium
GTAGTAGACACGCTCATTGTCGAGTGCGACTTCTGGCCAGTCGTATTCACTTGGGATGTTATAGGTCACCAAGTTAGGCGCACCTTCGGCGGTCACTTCGTTTGCTGGCGCCATCACCATGCCAAACCCGTGGGTATAGAGCATGTAACGCTGACCGAAATAACCTAACCAAGGGTAAGGCTCATAGAGAGGCAGCTCACGGACACCACTGACGACCATGCGCTGTTCACCATTGATGGTGTAGCGGGCAAAATCAGCACCGATGATGCGGTAGTAGGCACGAAGCTTCTGCTTTTGCTGGAAGTGCTCAAGCGTCGGACCATAGACCATGGAGTCCCCTGCTGTCATCAACACACGATCAGCGTGTTGAGGGTCAAGCAGGCGCTCGAGGTAGCTTGAGAAGCCAGGCCACAGAGGGACATTTTTCACGGCAGCTGAATTGAGGATGTCCTCGATAGGCGGCAGTGGATCCCCTGGGTTACCTGGCATGTAAGGAATGCGCTCCACGCCATCAAGGCCGGCGCCTTCGCGTGTGGCTTTGATGTGGTGGCTAATGAATTCCAACTGAATCACTGGCTCGTTTGGCTTCACAAACACCTTGTCTCGAACCTCGACTGCAGCTTTGAAGCCGAAATCGATCAAGACGAGTGCCAAAAAGGCCATGCCGAGTGGGCGCAATGAAACGCCGCTCTGACCTTGTGCTTTGTCGCGACAAGCAGAGAGCGCTCGGAAGGCAATGAAGCCGACACCCAAGACAACGATAATCGACAGGTAGATGTAGTTCAGGTTTGAGAACAAACCAGTGACATCGACGTAGTCAGCACCAACGTGAACACTGGAGCTGTAGTTGTCAGCGAACAAGAGTTCGTAACGGCCAAGGTAGAGGCCAACAGCAGCGAGCACACTGGCAACAATCGCACCCATACGGACAGGGAAGGTGGCGATTACACCGAAACGTTCTGAGATGGATTTGCCTTTCCATGCCACACCACTTTGTTGTGCGCCAATGGCGGCACAAATAATGGCAAACAGCAGGTTTGTTTTGGCAGCCATCACCACATAGGCGTAAGCGATCCAATAGTAGGGCAAGTCGAAGACATAAAACCCAAGGTCACGGCCAAAGATCGGATCAGTCTTCTCAAAGTCAACGTGACCTGTGCCTAACAAGAAAGCATCGTACTGAGAGGCCAAACCAGAGGCGGCAATGACAGCAATAATGCCCGCTGGCAAAATCAGCGCTGATTTTTTGACTTTCCCGAGATCACTCAATAGGGCAGGAACAGCACCGGCAGCGAAGAAGACCAAATATCCAATGACCCACAACCACGCACCTGTGCGGAAGTTGGTCCAGAAAATGGACTCTAAGTTCAAAGATTCCATCAGCCATAGGTCACCCAGTACGACCGTTAGACGGTCAAACATGGCAATGCCTACAACGACGGCCAAGATCACCATGGCACGAGACCAAAGACGGCCTGGCGATGGCAAGAATGGCAAACCAACCGCGGACCACCCTTGGGTAGACGCAGTTTGATGCGTATGGTTATCGTTCATTCAGATTTTCCTTTCTGGCGTTGCTTTTTTGTAAGAAGTTTAAGAGCTCATATTATGCATTTTCAAAATGGCATCGAAACGGTCTCGATACACCCTTCAAACCGCACAACTCACACCCCGTGTGCGAAGAATACAGCACATGAAAGGGTTTTCCTACCCCTAAAGGCAAGAAAATTCATGTTTTCTTCACATAAAAAAACCCCAAAACAGTCAAGTTTTGGGGTTTTCTTGGAATAAATGCCTGGCAGTGACCTACTCTCACACGGCTGATGCCGCACTACCATCGGCGCAGGCACGTTTCACTTCCGAGTTCGGGATGGGGTCGGGTGGTTCCATGCCGCTATTGCCACCAGGCAAGGCGAAACTGTATCGAAGTCTGTTCAAGAGCGTCTTTAAGTCGTGTCTTACATAAAAAGTCAATTGGCTTTGGTTTTATATGACCAAGCCGCACGGGCAATTAGTACTGGTTAGCTTCACACATTGCTGTGCTTCCACACCC
>JALQZL010000196.1 GCA_023258355.1 Wenzhouxiangellaceae bacterium
CACGCGCACAGAGACGTTTGTGGCGCTGCGCACCCACATCGACAACTGGCGCTGGTCGGGTGTGCCGTTTTATCTTCGAACTGGCAAACGCATGGCGCGTCGGGTTACGGAGATCTATATCGAGTTTAAAGACATCCCTCACTCGATATTCCCCTCAGCAACCGATCAGATCCAGCCCAATGCCTTGATCATTCGCTTGCAACCCGAAGAGCGCATCTCCATGAAGCTAATGACCAAGACGCCTGGATTGGATCGAAACGGCGTGCAGTTTTCTCAAGTGGCTTTGGATTTGGATTTGCACACCGCTTTTGAAGGCCAGCGCAAGCGCGGTGCGTATGAGCGTTTGTATCTGGATGCGATTGAAGGCAACGGTACCTTATTTGTCAGACGCGATGAAGTGGAAGCGGCTTGGGGATGGGTGGATGGCATCATCACCGGTTGGGCCGATGCAGGGGCCAGCCCCAAGACCTATGCGGCCGGTACCTGGGGCCCCAGCCAAGCGGTGGCATTAACCGAACGTCATGGGCACAGCTGGCGTGAGTGAGTCTCTCAACATCAAGACCTATCCCAGTCGTGACGCTTTGGAGCAGGGCGTCACTGAGCGCTTGGTCGATGGGTTGCACCATGCCTTAGACGCCAAGCCCACCGTGGCCATCTCCTTGTCGGGGGGAAGCACACCCATGCCCATCTACGCACGCCTTGCAAAGGCCAGCGTGGATTGGGACCGAGTGGTCGCCATTCCCACCGATGAGCGTTGGGTGGCCAGAGACCATGAGGCCAACAATGCCCACCAAATCAAACAACACCTCAAGGGCCAGGGACCAGCGATCAGAGACTTGGTCCCTCAGAGCGTTGATGGCCCACCCGATGCCTCGTTTGCCCACCAAGTGCTACAAGAACTCCCCTCACCGTTTGCGATCAGCGTCGTGGGCATGGGACAAGACGCGCATTTTGCGTCACTGTTTCCGAACCATGCCAAACTGTTGGAGGGTTTGGATGTGCACTCATCGAGTGATTTCATCTCATTGACGCCAGACCCGTTGCCACCGGAAGCACCCTTTGGTCGAATCAGTTTGACTTTATCAAAGCTCATGGATTCTCAAGCGATCTTATTGGTGATCACCGGTAGCCAGAAAAAAGCGGTATTGGATGAAGCATGGGCACGTGTCTCAGCACATGACGACGCTCAGGCACAATGGCCCATCATGGCTCTGTTGCGCGAAGCCAAAGATCGCTTAGAAATTCATTGGAGTGAGTAGCGGCATGTTAAACCCCACCATCGAGCGTGTGACCCAACGCATCATTGAGCGCAGTGCCAAGACCAGAGCGGCTTACTTGGATCGCATCGATCGCGCCAAGGATCAAGGTACAGCCAGAAGCCGCATCAGTTGTGGCAACCTCGCTCATGCCTTTGCTGCCTCAGGTGAGGACAAGCCCGTCTTAAAGCAGCTAAGACGTCCCAACATCGGCATTGTCTCTGCTTACAACGATATGTTGTCGGCCCATCAGCCCTTGGCGAACTATCCTGCGCTCATCAAAATGGCGGCGCAAGTGAAAGGCTGTACCGCGCAATTTGCGGGCGGGGTGCCCGCCATGTGTGATGGCGTGACCCAAGGCCAAGTGGGCATGGAGTTGTCCTTGTTTTCCCGAGATGTCATCGCCCAAGCCACCGCGGTTGCGCTGTCTCACAACACCTTTGATGGTGCGCTCATGCTTGGGGTTTGTGACAAGATTGTGCCGGGACTGTTGATCGGCGCTTTGAGCTTTGGGCATCTACCGGTGATCATGGTGCCCGCCGGCCCCATGCCCTCAGGCTTATCCAACAAAGAAAAAGCACGGGTTCGAAAGCTACACGCCGAAGGCAAAGCCAGCCGCGAGGAGTTGCTGGAAGCCGAATCGGCCTCCTATCATTCCCCAGGCACCTGCACGTTTTATGGCACGGCGAACTCGAACCAAATGTTGTTGGAGGTGATGGGTTTGCATTTGCCACAAACCGCCTTCATCAACCCCAACACCCCGCTTCGCGATGCATTAACGTTGGC
>JALQZL010000197.1 GCA_023258355.1 Wenzhouxiangellaceae bacterium
GGCAATCTCAAGGCAGCCGCTCAGCACGCGCCTTGCCTACCGACGAGAATGACCCAGTCCTTCACCTGGACCGCTGGGAGCATCCACCCGGGTGAGTTCTCCATGATTGCCAGCGCGCATCAGCGGCTATTGGCTGTGAACTCAGAAGCAAAACTGATCGTGGCACCCCGACATTTGACCCACCTTTCAAAACTCACTGAGGCGCTGGAGGCGATGCACCTCTCATGGGTGACGCTCGATCCCAACCAAGCACCACCCCAACGGCAGAGTGCATGCGTGGGTGTGCTGGCCACCATGGGACAGCTGGAATGGGGTTATGGACAGGCGGATGTGGCTTTTGTGGGGGGCAGCTTGGTCACGGTCGGCGGGCACAACTTGTATGAACCCGCTCGTCTTGGCCTACCGATTATCGCGGGAACCTATCTAAGCCACCAACAGGCCATGGCAGACCGACTCACTCAAGCTGGCGGCCTGATTCAGGTTAATGATGTGACTGAATTGAGCGAGGCGCTGGTGACGCTCGCCGACGACCCTGAACGCAGAAAAAGGGTGGGCGAGCGGGCCCAATCAGTCGCCACGGAAGATGCCCGGAGCCTGGAGTCCACCTTGGAAGCCCTCAGGCCTTGGCTGGACAACACTCGACCGGCGCTTGGCGAGCTTGAAGCGAGTGAGGACTCACTCTAATAAATCATTGACACCCTCGAGGTCTGATTCTTTGAGCTGGCCGGCTGATTGCTTCAATCGCAGTTGATTGAGAATAAACTGATGGCGGGCCCGAGAGTAATCACGCTCCGCCTGATAGAAGCGTTGTTCTGACAACAAGACATCCACAATGGTCCGAGTGCCCACTTCGAAACCTGCATTGGTCGCCTCTAACGCGCTGTTGGCTGAAACCAACGCTTGGCGTCGCGCCTCCACTTCCCGAATACCGGCCACGACACCTCGATAAGCTGTCTCAGTTTGACGGATCACTGCGCGTTGGGTTTGGTCCAACACCTCATCAGCCAGCTGTAATGAGTAGCCTGCTTGGCGACGACGCGAATTGGTTGCGAAACCTTGGAAGAGTGGAATATTCAAAGTCACTTGGGCTTGCCAGCCATCCGTCTCAAAACTGGTCACCCCCAATGGGGCCTGTGTTTCAGGATCACGGGCAATAAACTCGTTATTCACGTTGCGACTATAAGAACCTGACAAACCCAAAGAAGGCAAATGACCCGCCCTGGCGATGCGAAGGTCAGCCCTGGCCACATCTACTTGACCGTTTTGCTGCATCACCAAAGGACTCGATTGGAGCGCCATTTTGACCCATTCATCGGCACCCATCGGGGTTGGCTCATCCAGTGGGATGTCATCGATCAGACGGGCAAAGTTCTCAAAGTAAGCTCCCGCGGTCTCGCGCATAGCTTCTTTGGCATCCGCCAAAGCATTTTCAGCCAAAATCAATCGCGCACGCGCACCATCAAACGCCGCTCTCGCTTCGTGCACGTCGGTCACGGCAGCCAAGCCCACTTCGAAGCGCTGTTCTGCTTGCTCAAATTGACGACGCAATGCCGTCTGCTCAGCGTTGGCAAAGGTCACAGAATCCAAGGCTGTCAACACATCGAAATACCGTTGTGTGACACGGTATAAGAAAGCCTGCCAAGCTTCTTCGTATTGTGCGTCTGCCGCACGAAGTTGGGCGTTCCCCCGTGCCAGCTGACCCCAGTTGGCATCGTTATACAAGCTTTGGTTCACACTGACGCGGTAACTTTCTTGATCAACATCAGAGGCAGGAAAATCAGTTCCACCCACCCTCGGCTCTGACCGCCCAATGGTGCGTGATGCTGTCCCGTTGATGGATGGCAATAAAGCACCTCGCGCTTGTCTGGGAATTTCTTCGGCAACCAACAAGCGACGCTCAGCGGCACGGAGCTCCGCATCATTAGACTGAGCCAGCTCGTATACCCCCAAAAGATCGACCGCGTGGGCGGCACTGCCAAGGCCCATGGCCAAAGCCAGTGCACTCATACGAATAAAAGAACGTGGCGTATTTA
>JALQZL010000198.1 GCA_023258355.1 Wenzhouxiangellaceae bacterium
CGCACAAGCGGACTGATTACCCGAACCACCAGCAAACGCACAGCCAGCAGGGAGATCAAAAGAGAACCACCCCATACCCCGATGAGAATAACAAGAAATTGAGCATCGATATTAACGTAAGAGGTAACATCTTCTGCCGAAAATAACGCGTTTCCAGACGGGAGGACAGAATGCAAGTGAACGATGTAATCAGTGCTCCCAATCTCCACAATGGAGGAAGGTCCCCATAGATGAGCCCCCCCTTCATGGGAAGCATTTGCATCCATGTGGTGACCGGAGCCTCCGTTGAGCACCATGTCTGATCGAAAGATGCGCTTCGATTCCTCCAATAGGGGATCTGGAACCTGTGTCACACCGGCATCAGGCACGAGCCAACGCCCATCCGCGGTGCGCATCCAAAAGAAATGCCCCCAACCGCTAAAGCGCGTCAGACACTTCTCAATAGAAGCAGGTTTGGCAGATACAGACGTCCCTGATCCTTGGGGACCATCCAGGCAAAGATTCAGTTCAGATGCCTGACGCTGAACCTGCATATGGTGGTGGCGGCGCAGATTGTGATCCCCAAGCAGAAGGGAAGAGCTGGAAGCTGCCGTGAAACCGAAAAATAGAGCAAAGAAGGTTGCCAGCTCTAAGCGCCCTTGAAGACTACCTGTGAGTTTTCGCTTCCATGTGGGCTCCACAACAGACCTCAGGCGCCAGACTTCACATCGAGGTACTGATAAAGCAAGCGAGGTAACGCATCAAACAAATCTGGCTTCAAAACATAATCCTTAGCCCCCGAACTAAGGGCTTGACGTCGCTTCGAATCATCACTCAGAGCTGTGACGATCACCACAGGCCCTGGATAAGACAGTTCGCGAAGCTTTTCCAAACATTGAAGGCCATCGATCTCAGGCATCATGAGATCCAGCAAAACCATATCGATTTGCTCTGCTTGAACCAGCTCGATCAGCTCACGTCCGCTGGCACACAGACAAGGAGTAAAGCCCTCATCGCTGAGCTCGTCTTCGAGAAGAGCCCGGATCCGCGGGTCGTCGTCGACCACAGCCACCTTGGGCGTTGGTGAAGGTTTGTCTGACATGAGGTCTGAGGCTTAAAGCCCAGCCGTCGATGCACGAACTATAGGCACTGGGCACCGACTGCGCTAAGACTGATCCAGTGGCGCCGGCACGGCATAGACCTTTTCGCTTCGCACGATCGGCGAGTTGCGCCCCCCCAATGTCTGTGCCAAACGCAGCGTGAACACTGGTGTTTCCGACAGAAAGCACACGCCTACGAGCGGTTGTTCTTCGCCATCGCCCCCGCAGGCCTCTGCAGGAATCACCCTCTGCGGTAGAGCGTCCAGCACCACCCGATTCTGGCTCGTGCCAGCCCGCGTGAGGGATCCCTCAAGGCTGTAGCCAGGCCCGCACCGCATCAGCACATGGCCACGCCAGATGTCCGATGGTGGAAAGCCAACGCTGTAGGTGATCGACTACTTCTTCGTCCGACTGTCAGTTGATTGCGTTTAATTATTTGCGTGCAGTGAAATCACGGGCAAGATGAGCAATTGATGTTAGTGAGATGATATATGAGAGGTAAAATAAGGCGACTCAAGACATTAAAAACACAAACACTCAAGGCGCCACTGATGTATTCAATCAGAAACAAAACAAGCACGCATGAACAAGCTACAGCTTGGGTCTGAGATTCGGTGGGGGGAGGGCAATAAGTCAAAGACTTCACGAGACGTCAAGGCCAGAGGCCATCACGCCCAAACTCCCACTCGAGCTCCTCAAAGATACATCGAACAGAAGAAGCACGCTCAATTCAACCCCAACCATTGCCGTAAGAGGTCAACATAGCCCGAACGCTGCCTGTCCACATTGCACGAGATCTTGCACGTGCACCACTCAGTCTCATTGCTCTCAACCGCCCCTCTTATGCCAAAATATACTCCCTTTGAGAAACATCACCCAATATGCGTCTCTTGTGCGTGATAAATACGTCGTGCCGCCGTCAGCATCCAA
>JALQZL010000199.1:0-1697 GCA_023258355.1 Wenzhouxiangellaceae bacterium
CGGACGGGTTGAGAAAGGCCTGGGCCAAAAAAACGAGGACTTCATTCGAGCCATTGCCCAGTGTGAGACACTCCGGTGGCACCGAGTGATACTGACTGAGCGCCTCTTTTAAGTAAAACCCATTGGCATCGGGGTATAAGGCGGGTTGGTCTAGGCTATGCTTCGCAGCCGCTATGGCTTTGGGGCTGGCGCCCAACGGGTTCTCATTTGACGCAAGTTTAATTGAGCCTGTGATCCCCAACTCACGTTCCAGCTCCTCAATTGGCTTGCCGGGCGTGTATGGCACCAGGTCACAGACATAATCATTGGCCAATGCGCTGAAATCAAGCGGCCTCATTTATCCCCACCACCCTCGATGGCTCGCGGATAAGAGCCTAAGATCTTGACCAGACGCGCCTCGCTGCCCAACGCCGACAGCGCAGCGGCCAAGGCAGGGTCTTCATAGTGGCCATCTAAATCGATGAAGAACACGTAGTCCCAACGGCCCTGACGCGAAGGTCGCGACTCAATGCGGCTCATGTTGACATTGTGCTTCGAGAAGGGTTCTAGCATCTTAAACAAAGCACCTGGGCCATCATTGCCGGCGATAAGTACCGTTGTCTTGTCATCGCCAGATGCTGGCAGCAGATTGCGCCCGAGCACTAAAAACCGAGTGGTGTTATCGACATGATCTTCTATGTTGCCAAACAAGATGGGAAGTCCGTACACCTCTGAGGCATGCCGTCCAGCGATGGCGGCAGCATCATCCATTTGTCGCACGCGGCGAGCCGCCTCAGCATTACTCGACACAGCAATCAGTTCTGCATCTGGCAAATTAGAGGCGAGCCAATGTTTGCATTGCGCCAGAGACTGTTGGTGAGCATAAACCCTTTGAACTTGGCCGAGCGACTTGACCTGCGTCAGCAAGTGCTGGTGGATGCGTAACTCGACTTCAGCTGCGATTTTGATTTCTGAATGAAGAAACATATCAAGCGTATGCGAGACGATCCCTTGGGTAGAGTTCTCCACAGGGACGACGCCAAAATCCACTTCTCCAGAGCCGATCTGAACAAACACATCCTCGATTGATGGCTCAGCAATGGCACTAACTGAATGACCAAACTGACGATACACCGCCTGTTGTGTGAAAGTGCCCTCTGGACCCAGGTAAGCCACTCTCAGTGGTTCCTGCTGTGCCAAGCAAGCGGACATGATTTCTCGGAAGACGCGCAGCATGACCGCATCACTGAGTCCGTCTGAGTCAGCCTTGTTGCGTTCAACCACAGCACGCAAGACTTGCGCCTCACGGTCCGGACGATAGTAATCACTGCCATCACCTAACTCGCCCTTGGCCTCTCTGACCTTCATCGCCCACTTGGCACGCTGATTGATCAAGGTTTGGATTTGAGTATCCACCTCGTCGATCGAGCGTCTAATGTCTTCTAGTGATTTGTCAGCCATGACATCGCTCAAACTCTCTCATAAACTCAACCAACGCAATAACATCATCGCGCTTTATTGCATTATAGAGACTTGCGCGCAATCCGCCCACCGCACGATGCCCTTTTAAACCAATCAATCCAGCCTCTGTCGACTCTGAAACAAACAGGGTGTCTAGTTTTGGATCAGGCGACCAAAATGGGATGTTGATGACGGAGCGACTGTCCCGCTCGACAGGACTAGAGAAGAAGTCAGAGGCATCAATGAGGTTGTACACA
>JALQZL010000199.1:1707-1999 GCA_023258355.1 Wenzhouxiangellaceae bacterium
TTGTTCTATGCCCTTCAGGCCGCCCTGTTGTTCAATCCACCGCAGTATCAAAACCGCTACCCACCAGGCAAAGGTACAAGGTGTGTTGGGCATGGATTGTTGCGCTATCCATGTCTGATAATCCAATAGACTCGGTAATGATGGGTTGCTTTTGATCTCAGCCCGATCAACCCAAGACCTCTCCAGTCCCACAATCGTTAAACCCGCCACACCTAGGTTTTTCTGCGCGCCGGCATAAAAGCCTGCCAGGGTGTTGTAGGGATAAGGTCTGGACAGAAACTCTGAAGACAGA
>JALQZL010000019.1:0-12419 GCA_023258355.1 Wenzhouxiangellaceae bacterium
CATCCACCAAAGTATCCCAGAAATGATGCGCGCCCTCTTGCCATGGGATCAACAGATTCTTGGTGAGATAGGAGGCGACCACCATGCGCACGCGATTGTGCATCCACCCTGTCTGCCATAGCTGACGCATGCCAGCATCAACCATTGGCACACCAGTCTCGCCCCGTTTCCATGCCGTCAGATCATCTCGATAGTCATTTGGGGAGCGCCATGGAAATTTTTCAAACGCTGGCTTTAAGGGTCGGTCTGATAAATGTGGAAAATGAAATAACAGATAATGCGAAAACTCCCGCCAAACCAGCTCACGAACGAAAGACAAGGCACCTGCCCCACTGGGAATCTCACCGGAGGGTTCTAAGGCGCGAACCACCTGCCCCACTGACAACTCTCCAAAGTGAAGGTATGGCGACAGGGCTGAGGTGCCATCGTGATCAGGCCGATTCCTCAACGCTTCATAATCTTGAACATTTGCAGAGGCAAATTGATCCAAACGCGCCATCCCACCTTCAATGCCAGGCTCCCAATGATGGGTGAGCTTGGTTGTCCAGTCATGAATTGGTGCCAGTGACTGGGGTGTGCACTGAGACAATCCACTGCTTTTTTTCGGTGAAGACAGTACGCCAGGCGCCTCAAGCTTTTGCGGAGCAGACCAACAACTTTGAAAATTCTTCCAATAAGGTGTAAAGACAAGATAAGGCGTCCCATCTTTCTTTAGCATTTCCCATGGCTCTCGAAGCACGTGTGCCTGAAAACTCTTCACCCGAAGATTAGGCGCTGATGGCAAGTTTGAGAAATGGTGCTTAATGGCTTTGTCGGATTCAACGCCTGCTGGGTCGTAAAGCCGATTCCAATAAAGGCCCGTCGCTGAGTAAGCTTCAACCAAGGAGGTCAGCACCGATGTGGTGTCTCCTTGGTAGACCTCCAGCCGACAGCCCTTCGCTTCTAATGCCTTGGCAAGTGATTCCAGCGATTGTGCCAGCCACCACCTGGATGCCTCACCCAACGGCCAAGCACCCTCTCGGGCAGGATCATCGATGTAAACACAGACTGCTGAATCATGCTCGGCAGCTTCAACCAGTGCAGGATGATCGATGAGACGAAGATCCCGTCGCAACCAAACAATGGCAGTTCCTGAAGACATGCAGCCTAGGCCTGATGCCGGCGCTGTTGTCGCGCATGATCTGAGCGACGTTGCTCCAACTCATCAAGATACCCATCCTCTAGCCCAGTCACATACTGGCCCGAGAAGCAAGAGCTATCGAATCCTGCCAACCTTGTGTTATTGCCTAAGCAGGCTTGCTCCATTGCCGCAAGGTCTTGATAGATCAACCGATCAGCACCAATCAACTCTCGGATTTGCTCCACGCTTCGATTTGAGGCGACCAGCTCAGAGGCTGCCGGCATATCAATGCCATAAACGTTGGGATAGCGCACAGGCGGTGAGGCTGAGGCCAAATACACTTTTCTTGCCCCGGCGTCACGAGCCATTTGCACGATTTGGGTTGACGTTGTTCCACGCACAATTGAATCATCCACTAACAACACATTCTTATTGCGAAGTTCTAACGGGATGGTGTTGAGCTTACGTCGGACAGAACGCGCTCTTGCCTCTTGCCCAGGCATGATGAATGTTCGGCCAATATATCGGTTCTTAATTAAACCCTCACGGTATTTCACATTCAGTTTCTGGGACAGTGGCAAAGATGCTGTCCGACTGGTATCGGGGACCGGAATCACTGCATCAATATCATGGTCAGGCCACTCTGCCAAAATCTTGTCAGCCAACGCCTCACCCATTCGCAACCGCGCCTTATAGACAGACAAATCATCAATCAGTGATTCTGGTCGAGCGAAGTAGACAAATTCGAACATGCAAGGCGTGTGCGGCTGTGCCCACTGACTGACATGACGATGAATCTGTCCCTCAAGATCAATCAAGATACTTTCGCCTGGTGCCAGATCATCGATGAGGTCGAACTCAAGAATATCGAGCGCCACAGACTCAGAGGCGACCATGTACTCCATTCCCTGCGGACCCTCTCTGCCGCCGATCACCGCTGGCCGAATACCGTGCAAATCACGAAATGCCAGTAAACCCACCCCAGCAATCAGAGCGACGGCGGCATAAGCGCCCCGAACACGCTGGTGCACACCATCGACGGCTCGAAATAATGACTGAGGGTCAATGCCACCCAACGGCTTTCCTTGCCCAACTTGCATCGACAATTCATGGGCCAAGCAGTTGAGTAATACTTCGGAATCTGATTCGGTGTTGATATGACGTCTATCGCGCGCGAAGAGCTCGCGGCTAAGTGCGTCTGAGTTAATGAGATTGCCATTGTGGCCAAGGGCGATCCCGAATGGCGCATTCACATACATCGGCTGCGCCTCATCGGGTTGATCACAGCCTGCCGTTGGATAACGGACATGGCCAATGCCAATGTGCCCTGTTAGGTTAGCAACAGACTCCTCGACGAAAACATCTTTGACCAACCCCAACCCTCGTGCAGAACGCATACGCCCCTCATCGAGCGTTGTCATACCTGCTGCATCTTGGCCTCGATGCTGCAATACCGTCATGGCATCGTAGAGTCGGGCCGCCACTGGCGCTTGTCCAAATATTCCAACGATGCCACACATGGGCGTCTAGACCTCCATCCCCTGAACACGTAACAGCTGCTCCCGCAGCCCCGGTGGCAACTCTTCAATTGCCCGCTCTGCCATTGTCTCAAAATAAGGTAGCAAGCGAGACTCTTCCCACCAAGGGTCATTGGGAAAAGGTGTGAGGCCTGCCAAGATAACCGCCATCACCAGAATGGCAATTCCTCTCGCCAATCCAAACAAAGCACCCAATAACCGATCAGTGCCTGACAAGCCGGTGTGCTTGACCAATTGACCGACCAACACACCCAAAAGTGATCCGATGATCAAGATGCCGATGAAGACCAGCAAAAACCCAGCAATCACGCGTATCGAGGGTGTTTCAATCCAAGTCTCAAGACGAAAAGCCATCACGTCAGAAAAACGGAAGGCCAAGACACCAGCGACGACCCAAGTGGCCAATGAGAAGGCCTCGCGCACGAACCCGCGAAACAAAGCCACTACCACCGACAAACCCAAGATCGCCACGATCACCCAATCAGCGTGTGCCAATGTGCTCATGGCTGAGACACCACGATGCCTTGGAGATTGGCATCCTCACGCAAGCGGATTAGCAAGGCTTCTGCTTCCTCACGCGTCTCAACGGTGCCCACACGAACCCGCCAAATGGTGCGTTCCCCCACCGGCTCATCAAATGAAAAGACACTAAATCCTGCGCTTTGGAGTTGGTTTTTTAATCGCTCAGCGTTGTCTGGGTTCGTAAATGATCCCACTTGAACAGCAAATCCTGGCGAAATGGCCTCAGTATCGGCACCACTTGGTGATCTCACCACGGGTGCGACGCCGCGAATGGCTGCATCAATCTCAGCCCGGGCAGCCTCGGCGGCCAACTCGTCAGGGAATGGACCAGTATTGATTCGAAATAGCTCAGATTCCCCCCGAACGATCCGCTCAATATAGGCCCGATAACCCACAGCCTCCAGATCTGATACAACAGACTCAGCCGTTTCCAAAACACCAAAACTGGCCACTTGCACACGCCAAACAGAAGGCCAATCAGGCCCCGCAACCTCGATAGTTTCGGTGCTTGAGGAGCGGGTCGGTGTCTCAGTCGACTCTTCGGATGCCGAGGGCGCCGGTGTCTGTGATGCAGCAACACTTGACGCCTCGGTGATGGGAACACGCTCAGCCTCCGTCTCCTCAGCCACCACATTATCCGCACGCGCTTCAGGCTCGACATCAATCACAGATTCTGGGATGTTGACGGGATCAGATAGGCTATCTAGCTCCTCCCTTTGATCGGTTTCATCATCGCTTAACCGGGTCACCTCAGGATTGAGAGGCAGTCGACGAATTTCTTGATTGGCCATCGGAGACTGCGGCATATCAGGATCCATGGTGCGCTCTAATCGGGGATCTGCGGGTTCATCAAACAGCATGGGCACAAAGATGATCGCCAAGGCAATCACGAGTGCCGCACCAATGAGGCGTTGTTTTAAGACTTCATCCATCGGTGAATCACTCCTCTTCTATCCATCGTGACCTCACTTCACCTATCACGTGAAATGAGCCAAATATAACCACGCGGTCTTGCGGTGTTGCATGGTCTAAGGCGCGGTCGAGTGCCACTGGGATCGATTTTAACGCTTCTATGGGTTTATGGACACCGCAATTTTCAAGCCGTTTTTGAATCTGAGTCGCTGTTTGACCACGCGGACCATCTAAATCCCCGATAAACCAGTGATCGACCGCCTGATTCATAGCCAAAGCGATCCCCTCCACATCTTTGTCTACCAACGATGAGAAAACAGCCAGCGTTCTTGACCCCGAACCACCCGTCGGTTTCTGGCTGCGTAGCGTCTGAGCCAGCGCCTGTGCACCATCCGGATTGTGTGCCACATCTAAAATAACCACAGGCCTTGTTTGAACCTGCTCAAATCGGCCAGGGACACACGCCTTTATCAAACCAAGACTCAAGCAATCCTCTGTCCACGATATGTCTGGAAACGCAGACATGATCGCCAGCACAGCGCAGGCCGCATTGGCTTTTTGGTAACTCCCCAATAATTGGGGCGCCGGCAGATGAAAACCAGCGCCATCAGCGCATGCCAAATACCAACCATTTGATGGATCAGCCTCAGAATCAGTGATCCAAAAATCACGACCAATGCGGCAGCTTCTGGCCTGACTTTCGGTCAAGATCTCCTCAAGGTCGCCTGGCCAATCTTGCTCGCCAACAATGATGGGCTTTTGAGCGCGCGCAATACCGAGTTTCTCGCGCCCGATATGGCTTCGAGTGGGTCCCAACCAATCTGTGTGGTCGAGACCGATGGATGTGATCACGGCCACATCAGGTGAGATGACATTGACCGCATCCAAGCGACCACCCAATCCCACCTCCAAAATAAGGAGCTCTGGTTTGATTTTCGCCGCAATCACCCAAGCCGCCAACGTCACATGCTCAAACCATGACAAGGCGATATCCTCTCGCGCTGTCTCCACAGATTCAAGGGCATCCAGCCATTCGCTCGATGGTGCCATTTGGCCATCGAGCCTCAAGCGTTCGTTGAATTGCACGAGGTGCGGTGAGGTATAAGCAGCTGTCCTGAGTCCGGCAGCTTGCCCGATGGCTTCACAAAACGCCACGGTTGACCCTTTGCCATTGGTACCACCCACCGTGATGATGCGGGTATCGGACCACACATCACGATCAAACAACCGCGCATAGACCGCTGAAACGCGTGTCAAGCCTAAGTCGATTCTTGACTGAGGCGCACGCTTTTCGAGCTCGGAAAGAAAGGAATCGAGTGTTGGGTTACTCAAAAAAACCCCATTGTTCTAGGGCATTGACTGATCAGGGAGGGACGAGTCATCGGGAACTGAGTCACCATGCATTAGCATCTTTAACAGCCCACCGATCCGATCGCGCATTTCTCGACGATCCATGATTTGATCGAGCGCGCCCTTTTCTACCAAAAACTCAGCTCTTTGGAAGCCCTCAGGTAAGGTCTCACGGACTGTCTGCTCGATCACTCGTGGCCCTGCAAAACCAATCAGTGCGTTGGGCTCGGCAATATTGATATCGCCCAACATCCCCAGACTGGCCGAGACGCCCCCCATGGTCGGATGAGTGAGTACCGAGATGTAAGGTAATCCAGCCTCTGCCAACTTGGCCAAAGCAGCCGCTGTCTTAGACATTTGGAGAAGAGAAAATAAGCCTTCTTGCATTCGAGCACCCCCTGATGCTGAAAAACACACCAGTGGTCTTTGCTCAGCCAAGCATGCATCCACTGCTTGGACAAATCGCTCTCCCACAACGCTCCCCATAGACCCGCCCATAAATCGAAAATCGAAGGCAACGGCCACGATGGGTTGTTGCAGAAGACTGCCTTTGATCGCTACCAACGCATCTTTCTCGCCGGTGTCTTTTTGAGCGCTCGACAACCGCTCCTTATAACGACGTGAATCTTTAAATTTGAGTGGATCCAACGGTGAAATCTCTGCGCCGATTTCCTGCTGACCCTGTGCGTCTAAAAATGCCTGCAAGCGCGCACGTCCGGTGAGCGGCATGTGATGATCACACTTCGGACAAACCCAAAGGCTTCTCTCAAGTTCTGGTTGATACAGCACCGCGTCACAGGCACTGCATTTGGTCCACAAACCATCAGGCACCTTTCTGGTTTTGTTGCCTTGCGTGCGAATTCTTGAGGGCATCAACTTTTGAAACCAATTCATTGTTTATCCATTCACTGCTTCACTCATATCGCTGCGTGCGGCATCCATGGCTTTTTTGATGGGCCCTAAATACTCGCTGGTGGCTGAGACGGCATCAGCCACACTCTCGCATAACTCAAGTTGAGAGACTAACGCAGAACCAATCACAACAGCATCTGCCACTCTCGAGACTTCAGCCGCTTGTTGTGGTTCTCTGATACCAAAACCGACGGCCACTGGGAGATCAATGTGTTCCCGTATCCGACTGACCATCGGCGCCAAGCTATCTATTTGCAATGTGGCTGCCCCTGTCACACCGGTGAGTGAAACGTAGTACACAAACCCGCCCGCTAACTCAGCGGCTCTCGCCAGTCGGCTGTCGGTGGTGGTGGGCGCGACCAAGAAGATCTGGTGGAGCCCTGCTGAGGCCAAAGCACTTTGCAAGGTCACCGCCTCGTCAGCGGGACAGTCAACAATCAACAAGGCGTCCACACCCGCTGTTGCGGCATCTTTGGCAAACCGATCGATGCCATAGCGTTCAATCGGATTGGTGTACCCCATCAAAATAATCGGCGTTTCTTGGTCTGTCTGTCTGAACTTGGCCACCATGCCGAGCACCTCAACCAAACCCACGCCATGCTCAAGGGCACGCTCACAGGCTTTTGAATGACAGGCCCATCAGCCATCACATCAGAAAATGGCATCCCCAGCTCGAGCATGTCAGCGCCTGCCGCCACCGCAGCGCTTAAAATTTCGACCGTGGCATCGGGGTGCGGGTGGCCTGCGGTGACATAGGGAACCAAGGCGCTGCGATTAGATGCCATCACAGCTGCCATGCGGGCATCAATTCGATTGGGTGAGGTCGGCGTCATAAAGTGATGCCCTCCAATCTCGCCACGGTATTGATGTCTTTGTCACCTCGACCAGATAGGTTGATTAATACCGTCTCGTCGGGAGACATCTCACTGGCCAGCTGGATACCATAGGCCAAGCCGTGTGCTGTCTCCAGTGCCGGAATAATCCCTTCGGTCTTAGAGAGCATGTGGAAAGCTGCCATGGCGGCTTGATCATCCACACCAACATATTCAGCACGGCCAATATCTTTCAGCCAAGCGTGCTCCGGGCCAACACCCGGATAATCTAGGCCAGCAGAGACTGAGTAAGTATCGCGAATCTGTCCAGCATCATCATCTAAGAGATAAGTTCTGGAACCGTGTAACACACCCACTCTTCCAGCGCAGAGCGTTGCTGAGTGCTCATCCGTATTCAGGCCACGTCCAGCTGCTTCAACGCCGACCATACGGACACTTTCATCTTGGATAAAGGGGTGGAAAAGACCTAGCGCATTTGAGCCGCCACCGACACAAGCGACCAGGGCATTTGGCAAAGCGCCATATGTCTCTAGCATTTGGGTTCTGGCTTCACGGCCCACCACGGCATTAAAGTCTCTGACCATGGCGGGATAGGGATGGGGACCCGCAGCGGTGCCCAGAATATAAAACGTGTTCTCGACATTGGTTACCCAGTCTCTCATCGCCTCATTCAGTGCATCTTTCAGCGTCCGAGAACCGGTGTCGACACTGACTACCTGGGCACCCATCAATTTCATTCGAAAGACATTGGGAGATTGGCGCTCGATATCATCAGCACCCATATAAACCACACATTCCATACCCAATCTCGCCGCCACAGTTGCGGAGGCGACACCATGCTGCCCGGCACCGGTCTCAGCAATGACGCGCTTTTTGCCCATGGCTTGCGCCAGCAAGGCCTGGCCAACTGTGTTGTTGATCTTGTGCGCGCCTGTGTGGTTGAGGTCCTCTCTTTTGAGTAAGATCTTGGCGCCGCCTGCGGCTTCGGTGAGATTTTTTGCCCAATAAATCGGTGATGGCCGACCCACAAATTCAGCCAAATCGCTGTCCAGCTGACGGACGAAATCTGGATCGCCCATATATTTCTTCCACGCCAGCTCAAGTTCTTCGAGGGCAGGCATGAGTGTCTCGGAGACAAAGCGTCCACCATAGACCCCGAAATGCCCACCCTCATCGGGCAACATGCGCCCCAAATCTTGAGTCGCGTCAAACTCTTCAATTGGTTTAGCCATTACTGGGCTCCATTGGCTGGTCGGGATTAATCGCAGTCATCAAAGATCTTATCTTGCCATGATCTTTAACGCCAGGTTGACTTTCTACACCACTCGACAGGTCAATGCCGTCCGGATTTAGTGTCTGAATGGCAACACTCACATTGGCTGGATTGAGTCCACCAGCCAATACCCACGGGCGATTCAATGCGCCAACCACTGATTTGAGCTGGTGCCAGTCCCCTGTCAGACCGGTGCCACCCATTTGCCCCGTGGCATGGGAATCGATCAAATATTTTTCAGCAGACCGATAACGCTGAATATTCTCAATCCAAGCATCAGCACACTGTGGTTGAGAACCAAGCTCTTTTTGTCCAAAAGCTTTCATATAAGGAAGCGCCCACTGCTCGCAAAAGGCCACTGATTCTTGGCCATGGAATTGGAGACAATCGAGCCTGACGTGCGCCAAAACCTCATCAACCATCTGTGGGTCTGGATCGAGAAACAGCCCAACACAGGTCAATTGGCCTTGGCAAGCCGCCACAATGGTTTGTGCCGTCTTGGTATCGATCACTCGGGGACTTTTGGCAACGAACACCAGCCCGATGGCATCTGCACCCGCTTCGATCGCCACCATCGCATCCTCGACACGCCGAATGCCACAAATTTTTGTCCAAATTGATTGACTCATGTCACGGTAACTTCTGTTGGCAGATTCCACTCAGCTGAATAGTGTGCCTTCATAAAATAAAGCCCTTGTGATGGTGCGGTCATGCCAGCCTCTCGGCGGTCTTTGAGTTCAAGGACCTCTCCCATCCACTCCTTGCCTCGCTCACCCCGTCCCACGAGGATCAAACTCCCCACAATATTACGCACCATGTGATAGAGGAAAGCATTGGCCACGACATCCACGACCACCTCATCGCCGTGACGGGTCACTGAGATGTTGTGGAGACAACGCATGGCATGGCGCGCCTGACAACCTGCGGCCCGAAAACTGGTGAAGTCATGCTCGCCAACGAGACTTTGGGCCGCCTCATGCATGATCGCAGCATCCAGTGGCTGATACACCCAAGCGACGCGATGCCGGTCCAGCGCCGGACGGTTCAGCAGGTTGACAATCCGGTATCGATAGTGCCGACTGACAGCGGCGTACCTGGCATGAAAATCATCAGACACCGGTCGCACCCACCGAATCGCCACACCTTCGGCTAAATGACTTTGCGCACCGAGTTGCCAGCTGCGCATATCGCGTTTTACCCTGACATCAAAATGGATGACCTGACACCACGCATGCACACCGGTGTCTGTCCGCCCAGAGGCATGCACTTCCACTGGGTGATCTGCCACCTGAGAGATGGCATGGGCCAAAGCCGCTTGCACCGTCGGCCCCTGCTTTTGACGCTGCCAGCCCAAAAATGGGGTACCGTCATACTCCACACCCGCCGCGAGCCGGTGTTTGCCGTTTTGAGAAGTCATTTTTCTGGCTCAGAGGCCTCGGCCTGCCTCATCCAAGTGATGCGAAGACTTTCCGCCAGCCGGGCGTGTTTTGCACTGCCGGATGCTTTCACCTCATCTAACCAGACCAATGCCTGTGAGTACTCCCGATAATCGGCAAATGCTTTGGCCAGAGACAACATTCGGTCAAGCTCTTGGCCAGTCATTGAAGGTGCCACCACTCTGACACGGCGCTGTTTTGCCCTGACAAGGAGCTTCAAGAGGACGCCCACACCGACTAAGGAAACCAGACCCACAATGGCGACTCCCCACCCCACCAGTTCGATGGGCAGAGCCAGCCGCTGGCTCAGCCACATGAGCACCTCACCGACCCCTTGTCTCAGTTGGTCCTTGATGGATTCTGGCCAAGATGACTGGTTGAGTAAAAACATCTGTCACTGCCTCACGTGGAGGAGATTAAATAATCCATGATTTGGGTGGCATTGAGTGCCGCCCCCTTCCTGAGGTTATCGGCCACCACCCACATCATGAGGCCATTTTGCCCACCCATGGCTGATCGGATTCGACTCACCCAAACCAGATCTTGATGCTCGGCATGGCCCAATGGCGTAGCCACCTCATCATTTTTCGTGACCGCCACACCAGGCGCTTCACGCATCATCGCCACGACATGCTGCTCGTCTATTGGTCGCACAGTCTCAATGAAAATTGATTCGGCATGCCCAACAAAAACAGGGACTCGAACAGCAGTAGCATTCACCACGATGGCTTGGTCATCCCAAATTCTTCTGGTCTCGTGATGCATCTTCAACTCTTCTTCCGAGAAGCCGTTGGTTTCGATCCCTCCAATTTTTGGTAGCACGTTAAACCCGATGGGTTGCTCAAAGACGTGACACTCAGGCTCTTTAAAGTTGAAACGCGCAAGCGTTTGCTTACCCAACTCCTCCATGGCAGCCTTGCCGGCACCAGATACCGACTGATAGGTAGACACAACAATCGAACGAATGCCATAGGCTTGATAGATCGGGTTGAGCGCAACGAGCATCTGGATGGTCGAACAATTCGGATTGGCAATCATGCCGCCAGAGAACCCATCCAGCACGGCGCCATTGATCTCTGGAATCACCAGTGGCACCTCGGGGTCTTGGCGAAATGCTGAGGTGTTATCAATGACAACCGCACCCGATCGGGCGGCACGTGGCGCGTGGGCCAATGAAACCGAACTCCCCGCTGAAAAAAGCGCAAAGTCGCAACCTGAAAAATCATACCTTGCCACATCATCGACCACTAAAGATCGACGTCCAAAACTCACTTCTCGGCCCACAGAATCTGCGCTGGCCAAGGCTTGGACATTGGCCTTCGGCCCAAACCGTTTGGCGAGAATCTCTAGGAAAACCTCACCGACAGCGCCGGTTGCCCCAACCAGGGCAATCTTGGGTGGGTTATTGGTCTTCATGTCGGGATACGAGGTGACTGGGGGGGCACATCACCACATTGCGCGCGGTGCAAAAGAATGTGATCCATCAATGTCAACGCCATCATTGCCTCAACAATAGGCACGGCGCGGATTCCAACGCATGGGTCGTGACGGCCTGTTGTGATCACTTCGACAGGGTCGCCTTTGATATCCACCGTTTGTCCGGCGAGTCTCAGTGAAGAGGTGGGCTTAAAGGCCACTGCCACTTCAATTGGCTGGCCTGTTGAAATACCGCCCAAAATGCCACCGGCATGATTGGATAAAAAGCCCTCAGGTGTCATTTCGTCCCGATGCTCAGTACCCCGCTGGCTAACACTGTCAAAGCCTGCTCCAATTTCAACACCTTTGGTGGCATTGATGCTCATCATGGCACTGGCCAAGTCAGTATCTAGCTTGGCATAAATGGGTGCGCCAAGGCCCACTGGGACCCCTTGGGCACGCACCTTAACCTTCGCACCGACCGAATCACCCGATTTCCAAACACCCTTCATGTACGCTTCCAATACCTCAATCTTGCTGGCATCTGGGCAAAAAAATGGGTTGGTGTTGATGACGTCGGCGTCGAATGTCTGATCACATATCTCAGTGCCGATCTGTGAGAGCCAGCCTGTGATCTCAATACCCCAATGTTGGCGCAGGTATTTTGAGGCCAATGCACCGGCGGCAACCCGCATCGCGGTCTCCCGTGCTGAGGACCGGCCACCTCCTCGATAGTCGCGCAGACCATACTTGTGATGGTAGGTGTAGTCTGCATGGCCCGGACGAAACTGGTTTTTGATCGCCTCATAGTCTTTTGACTTAGCGTCTGTGTTTTCAATGACCAACGCAATTGGCGCACCCGTTGTCCGCCCTTCAAAAACGCCTGAGAGGATTCGGACATCCTCTTTTTCCTTGCGTTGCGATGTCCAACGGCTTTGGCCTGTGGCACGACGCATCAAAGCCTCATGAATCTCGGCTTCGGTGATCTCCATGCCGGGTGGAAATCCATCAATGACACAGCCGATGGCCGGCCCATGACTTTCGCCAAAGGTGGTCACCGTCATCACATGCCCGAAGCTATTGGTCGTCATCATTCAATCCTAGTGG
>JALQZL010000019.1:12429-17759 GCA_023258355.1 Wenzhouxiangellaceae bacterium
AGGCGGTCAGGCAAAGAAAAAGGCCGCCCGGTGAGGCAGCCTTTTGCAAAGTGTCAAAGGGTTCCGAAGCGTGGAACCACCCTCACTACATGTTCGGGTAGTTCGGCCCACCGCCGCCCTCTGGCGTGACCCAATTAATCACCTGATAAGGATCAGCGATGTCGCAGGTTTTGCAATGAACACAATTGGCTGCGTTGATCTGCAACCGCTTCCCGGCATCATCTTGGACCACTTCATAGACACCTGCCGGACAAAAGCGTGTGCACGGGTTGCCATACTCTTCCTCACAACGATCAAAACACACATCTGGGTCAATCACTTTGAGATGAATCGGTTGGTCTTCATCATGTTCAGTGGCTGCAAAATACACGGAAGCCAGTCGATCCCGTGGCGGGAGATCACGATCAACCCAATCATAGCTCAACCGGTCCTGATCTAATCGACGGTATTGATCATGATCGGCGTGATTCGGCAGTGTTCTCGGTAGTCGGCCCTGTGTCAGCGTCTCCACCACGGCAGTGACCAGCCCAGACCACAGCCCCTTAACAAACCCCGGCCTGATGTTACGGACTTTCCTAAGCTCACTAACCACCTCGCTGTTCCTCAAACGCTCATCGAATCCGGCAGACGTCAACGATGTCGAGTCGAATTCACTCAGATGTAAGGCCGCCAGTAACCCAGAGCGCATGGCTTGATGCACGCCTTTGATTTTGGGCACATTGACCAGCCCTGCCGAGTCACCAATCAGGAGCGCGCCAGGCATCTCAACCTTCGGTAGCGACTGATAACCGCCCTCGACCAATGCCCGAGCGCCTGCAGATAAGATTTCTCCTCCCTCAAGCAAATCGCGCATCTTGGGATGGTGCTTGAACTGCTGGAATGCCTCAAAAGGAGAGAAGGTAGGATCTTGGTAATCTAGCCCACACACAAATCCGATGGCTACGCGGTCTTCATCTAAGTGATAGACAAAACTCCCCCCGTAGATTTCTTTGGGCAAAGGCCAGCCAATGGAATGGCTAATATGGCCAGGTTTGACACGCCCAGCCGGGACACGCCACAACTCCTTCATCCCAATCCCGTAGGTTTGGGGATCACACTCGGCGTCCAACTGGAATCTAGCAATGGCCTGCTTGGTCAAATGCCCCCGACAACCCTCACTCAACACAGTGACCGGTGCATGAATCTCAATCCCTTGCGTGTAGCTGTCTTTTGGTTGCCCATCGCGGCCCACTCCCATGTCACCAATCACCACGCCACCGATGGAACCCTCCTCGGTGATGACCAGCTCACTGGCGGCAAACCCTGGGAACAAATCCACACCCAAGGCCTCAGCCTTTGGGGCCAACCAAGCACACAAAGCGCCCAGTGAGACAATCATGTTGCCGTGGTTATTCTGTTGTGGTGGCGTGGGCAATCGAATCGCTTTTTCCCGCGTCATGAATAAAAATTCATCGCCGGTAGCGGGCACACAAATCGGTGGTGGATCATCTCGCCAATCTGGCACCAGCTGATCCAAGGGCTCGGTTTCAATGACAGCACCTGAAAGAATCTGCGCGCCAATTTCCGAGGCTTTTTCAATCACGCAGACGGACAAATCCGGATTCAAACGCTTTGTCTGCATCGCACACGCCAATCCAGCGGGTCCCGCACCAACAACAATCACGTCGTAAGGCATCACTTCTCGTTGACTTGAATCACTCATCACTCGCCTCAAGCTTCTTAGATTGACTGAGCAGCCTCGCAACGTGAGGCCGAATCGATTCATACATCCTCGGTTGCGCTTTTTGCGTCGGGTGAATGCCATCGTCCATCAGCATTCCTTCTTCATCAAAAAAATCAACCAAGAAAAAGGGAATTAAAGACACATCATAGCGCTCAGCGAGCGTGGGATAAACAGATTCAAAGCGCTCAATATAGGCTGGCCCTAGATTCGGCGGTAATCGCACCTGCATTAACCCAACCAAGGCACCCGAAGCCAGTGAGGTCTCGATCATTTCAGCCAAATTAGCCATCAGTTGGTCAGGGTGCAACGCCCGCAATCCATCATTACCACCCAAGATAATGATCACGACATCGGGTTCATGTTCATTCAGTAAACTGGGCAAACGTAGGGCGCCACCAGCACTGGTTTCCCCTGAGATGCTGGCATTGATCACCTCAGTTGTCGGCGCCAATGCTTGAGAGAGCTCGGCTACCCAGCCGACATTGAGAGGCAATCGATAAGCGTCAGACAGACTGTCACCCATCACCAGCACCGTTTGGTTGGCAGCGGCGGACACGGATGACCCCAAACAGACGATGATTATCAACAAAGACCGACAGTACTGGACAATAAATTGACTCATTTAGAAACTACCCACTTAGCAGACCGTGATTGTATTCTCTCATGCCAGCATGTTGGCTTTAGAGTCGATGCGCCTGATGGTCAACTCACCATTTTAGAAGATATCAGCTTTGACCTAAAAACAGGTGAAACCCTCGCGATCGTCGGGGCATCAGGCTCAGGCAAGACCACACTGCTGGGTCTTTTGGCCGGACTGGACTTACCCAGTGTCGGTGAGGTCTTTCTGGTCGGGCAGGCGCTGAGTCACTTGGATGAGGACGAGCGTGCTAAATTGCGCCGAGATCAAGTTGGCTTTGTCTTTCAGTCATTTCATCTACTGCCGACACTGACTGCACTTGAGAATGTCATGCTGGCCCTTGAGATTGCGCAGCACAAAGCCCCCAAAGCACGTGCGCTGGAGGCCTTAGATATGGTTGGGCTTTCCCATCGGCTGTCTCACTATCCGCGCCAATTGTCGGGAGGTGAGCAACAGCGGGTGGCTATCGCACGAGCGTTTGCGAATGAACCAGCCATTTTGTTTGCCGATGAACCCACCGGCAATCTTGACCGCGCCACGGGCAATGAAATTGCAAAACTGCTGTTTGACCTCAATGCCCATGCCAACACAGCTTTGGTACTGGTCACTCATGACCCGCAACTGGCCGCCCAGTGCGAGATCACACACACCATCGACGGGGGCCGACTGGTTCAATGAATACGTTGGCTCTGTCTTGGCGCTTGCTGTTCCGTCAGGGACACTCCAGCACGGTGTGGCTGCTATTGGCTGGGCTGATGATCGCCACCGCTGCCTTGAGTGCGGTTGGATTATTCGCTGACCGAGTTGGTCGAGCCTTGGAGCGTCAAGCCTCTGAAACCCTGGCCGCTGATCTAGTCATTGCCTCTCGCGCCGAGCCTTCGGCTGAGTGGCTCGATAAAGCAAGGGCACTGGATCTGGAAACAGTCCAAATGGTGGTCATCTCCAGCGCCCTATTTATCAATGACCGCAGCCAACTGATCGATATCAAGGCGGTGAGTCAGGGCTATCCACTGCGCGGATTGGTAGGCCTCCAATCATCACTGAATGGTACTGAGCGTCGAACTCGTCAGTCTCCCTCACAAGGCGAGGCTTGGCTGGAGCCTCGCGGATTGCGAGAGCTGGGCCTTGAGATCGGCCAGACCATTGCCATTGGGCAGTCTGATGTTGTGATCAGCCGTGCGCTGACTTATGAGCCCGATGGGGGCGGCTCACAATTTATGGTGGCGCCACGGTTGATCATGCATATTGATGACCTCCAGCAAAGTGGCCTGCTTGGACCGGGTGCCCGAACACGGCATCGCCTGCTGGTGGCTGGGGAAGCGACCGATGTCGTGAGTTTTCAGCGATGGGCCGAGGATAATATAGAGACGGGGGTAAGAATCATCACGCCCGCTGAGGGTGAAGCACAAACCGCCGAAGCGCTCACACAAGCGCGCAGGTTTCTCGGTGTGGCCGCGCTGACCACTGTGATTTTGGCGGCGGTGGCTATTTTGCTCTCCGCGCTTCGATTTGCCAATGCACAAAGAGATCTCGTCGCACTGCTTAAAACCTTCGGCGCATCTTCTCGTTTGATCATGGGGGCGTTGTCGTGGCTTTTACTGTGGTTGATCCTGATGGCTGTTGCCGTGGGTGGTCTGCTTGGCTTTGGCACACAGACGCTACTGGCCAAGGTGCTCTCTAATGTGAGCTCGGGGCCTTTGCCAGCACCGGGTGTGCTTCCTTGGATAAGCGCATCCGCCCTCACCATTCTCTTGGCATTGGGCTTTGCCCTCCCGCCATTATTGGGATTGAAGAAAGTCACGCCCATTCGAATTCTCAACCGCTCCCTAGACAGCCAAAGTCCGGTGAGCATGGTGCTATGGGTGGTGTTGATCATCGCTGGTCTTTTGGTCCCCTCACTCCAGCTCGGGGATATCACGCTAGCACTCATTGTCTTGGGTGGTGCAGCCATCGTGGCGCTCTCGCTCAGCCTGATGGCGTGGGTCGCCATGCACCTCACACACTGGTTATCCCGACAGGTGACCGCTAGCTGGCGTTTTGGTCTGGCCGGCTTATACCGTCGAAAGCGTGCGGGCATCGTTCAGATCACCGCCTTGGGGCTTGGTTTAATGGCACTGCTGCTGTTGATGGTTGTCCGCAGTGAATTGATCTCTCAATGGCAAGCCACACTGCCTGAAGATGCACCGAATCATTTTGTCGTTAACGTCCAACCCAATCAGCGAGACGCTGTCTTCGATGCACTAAAAGAATCAGGCGCTATCAATCTTCAGATGGGGCCGATGGCGTCGGTGAGATTGGCCTCAGTCAATGGCGAAGCGCCACCGGCTGATCGGTTCACGGGCCAGGTCAATATTTCATGGGTGTCGCCTGAAAGGATCACTGAGATCCCACCAGCCAATACAGTGACCGATGGCCGTTACTTCACAACTGACTCAGAACAAGAAGTCTCTCTGGCCAATCGCTGGGCCAGCCGAGTGGGTGTTGGCGTTGGGGATGTGCTGGTCTTCGAGTCAGGCGCACGGACATTTGAGGCCACCGTCACCAGCTTGCGGGAAGTTGAGTGGAACTCTTTTAATATCAACTTTTTTATTTTGCTCACACCCGACGCCGGTGAGGCCCTGCCCCATCAAAATATCGCTTCTTTTTATTGGCCTCGCGCCGATGCCTCGGCACTGCGACCCATCAGTCAGACTTATCCCAATGTCTCCATTTTGGATGTGGGTGGTCTGATTGCCCGTGTTTTTGAGATCATCACGAGCGTCAGTCAAGCGGCTGAAGTGGTCTTCATTCTGACACTACTGGCCGGATTGATTGTTTTGCTGGCTGCTTTGGAAGCCACCCGTGATGAACGGCGCCACGAATCAGCATTGATTCGGGCGCTGGGCGCTCATCAACGCATGATTCGCCGAGGCATTGTCATTGAGTATGGTGTGATGGCATGTATTGCGGGCGTACTGGCCAGCGGTGGTG
>JALQZL010000001.1:0-14215 GCA_023258355.1 Wenzhouxiangellaceae bacterium
GTATGAAGACCTGAATGAGGCTGTCCGATGACACCGACCAGCCGACCAACGAAAGATGCTTTCGAGCAGGCACTGGATACCCGCCCTGTCATGGGCCGCTCGCTCTATGTGGATGCTTGGCATCGGTTATTAAAAAACAAAGCGGCGGTGGTTGGACTGGTGGTGTTGGCGTGCATGGTCCTCTTGGTCTTGGTCGGCCCGAGCTTGACCTCGTGGGACCATGAGATTCCAGACTGGGATCATTACTCATCGCCCCCTTCTATGGCGACGGGGCATTGGTTTGGTACCGATGCTTTGGGCCGAGACTTGTTTGTTCGCACCTTAATCGGCGGGCAAATTTCTCTTTTGGTGGGAGTGATCGCCACTTTGGTGTCGTTGGTCATTGGCATCAGTTATGGCGCCGTGGCAGGCTATTTTGGTGGGCGCATCGACAATGTGATGATGCGTATCGTCGATGCTATCTATGCCATGCCGTTTATGTTTTTTGTGATCTTGCTGATGGTCATTTTCGGTCGTAACATCTTTTTGATTTTTGTGGCCATTGGCGCCATTAACTGGCTTGATATGGCGCGCATTGTTCGTGGCCAAACACTCAGTTTAAAAAACAAAGATTTTGTGGAAGCCGCCCGCGCCAGCGGCGCCAAAGAAGCACAAATTATCCGGCGTCACATTATTCCTAACTTATTGGGCGTGGTCATTGTCTATGTCACCCTCACCATCCCCCAGGTGATTTTGGTGGAGTCTTTCCTGAGCTTTTTAGGCTTGGGTGTCCAAGAGCCACTGACCTCATGGGGCGCTCTGGTCAACGAGGGTGCTCAAGAATTAGAGACGGCCCCTTGGTCGCTGTTGTTCCCAGCCACGTTCTTAGCCATGACGCTATTTGCCTTTAATTTCTTGGGCGATGGATTGCGTGATGCGCTAGATCCCAAAGACAGGTTGTCGTAATGGCGTTGCTTGAAGTTAGAGATCTCAGTGTGCGCTTCAACACCCCAGAAGGGGAGGTCAAAGCGGTCAATGGCATTAATTTTGATTTGGAGCCTGGTGAAACTTTGGGATTGGTGGGCGAGTCTGGCTCAGGCAAAACCCAAACCGCCTTGGCGATCATGGGGTTGTTGGCCGAAAACGGCCACGCCACGGGCTCGGTGAAATTTCGAGGCCAAGAGCTTTTGGGTATGGGGTCTCGTGAATTGTCCCGGGTTCGGGGCTCGAAAATCTCCATGATTTTCCAAGACCCCTCAACGAGCCTCAACCCGTATATGCCCGTGGGCGAGCAATTGATTGAAGTCCTGACCCACCACCGAAATTTAAAACGTAAAGAGGCCCACCAGCGTGCTGTGGAAATGCTTGGACTGGTCCGGCTCAGTGACGCCGAAGAGCGGATGCGCCAGTATCCCCATGAGCTATCGGGGGGGATGTGCCAGCGGATCATGATTGCCATGGGCTTGTTGTGTCAGCCTGATTTGCTGATTGCTGATGAGCCAACTACCGCCTTGGATGTGACAGTGCAATCCCAGATCAATAGTTTGATGGGTGAGTTATCCGAAAAATCATCCACCGCGATCTTATTGATCACCCACGATTTAGGGGTGGTCGCTGGGCTGTGTGATCGGGTGATGGTGATGTATGCCGGCCAAGAGATGGAGCTTGCTACGGTCGATTCGTTGTTCCAAAGGCCCCATCATCCCTACACCGAGGGCTTGCTCCATTCGGTCCCGCGTCTCGACCAAGAGCAATCAGGCATCTTGAACGCCATTCCTGGCCATCCACCTAATCTTTTGCACCTCCCGACGGGGTGCGCTTTTAAATCCCGTTGCCAGTATGCGCATGAGGCCTGTGCTCAAAGGCCTGACTGGCGTTGGGTCAATGACACCCACGCCACCCGTTGTCATCTGGAAGTCCTGCCTTCAGGGATCAGTGACCAAGCCACAGATGAGATTGAGCCATGAGCTCGAGTGCACCGAAAGTATTGGAAGTTAGAGACCTCAAGGTCTCGTTCACTGTGGACACGGGCCGGTTATTTCGGCATGACTATCACACGATCAAAGCCGTGGACGGGGTGAGCTTTGATGTTCATCGCGGCGAGATTTTAGGCATTGTCGGTGAATCAGGCTGCGGCAAATCCACCTTGGCCAGAGCCATTCTTGGATTGGTGAAAGCCGAAGCTGGCGAAGTCGCGTGGTTGGGCCAGGATCTATTGTCTTTGGATGAAGAGGCTTTTCGAAAGAAACGACGCGATATTCAAATGGTCTTTCAAGACCCCTCCGGCTCACTCGACCCCCGCATGACTGTCGGCGAAATCATCGCTGAGCCATTGAGAACCTTTCACCCTCACATGTCAGAGCTGCAAGTGGCTGAGCGTGTTCGAGGCATGATGCAGATGGTGGGCTTATTGCCAGACCAGATCAACCGCTACCCCCATGAATTTTCTGGTGGGCAGTGCCAGCGGGTCGGTATTGCAAGGGCGTTGGTGGTCAATCCTCAATTGGTGGTTTGCGATGAGCCGGTCAGTGCATTGGATGTCTCGATTCAAGCACAGATTGTGAATTTGTTGAAAGACCTGCAAAAGAAATTAAATTTGTCGCTGATTTTTATCGCCCATGACTTATCGGTCGTTAGACATGTCTCAGACCGGGTGATGGTGATGTATCTGGGCCAAGTGATGGAGTTGGCAGACCGTGACCAAATCTATCTGGAGCCCAAGCATCCCTACACCCAGGCGTTGATTGAATCTGTGCCTATCCCAGACCCCGTCTTAGAACGTGCCCGCGCGCGGCGTGCCTTACAAGGCGATATCCCATCGCCACTGCACCCGCCCACGGGCTGTGTGTTTTCCACCCGCTGCCCATTTGCCGATGCTATGTGTGTTCAAAAACGCCCAAGCCTAGAAGCCACGGCACAAGGGAGCCAAGTCGCCTGTCATCACTTTCGAGAGTTAACCGAGCGGCAGGCCAGCCTAGAGGCGGCGCAGTCAGCAGATCAGGCGGGTGAGGCTGAGCATGGCTAAACGCGCTGATCTTGACTCTCAGGCCCTGGCGGGTGAGGGGGTTTGGGCGGCGCCAGCTGCCCACCTGTCCAAAGGTATCGAAGCGCTGGGCCTGTCGATTAGCGCCGAGGCGCAAGTCAATATGCTGGCGTATTTGGCACTTTTGGCCAAATGGTCAAAAACTTACAACCTGACGGCGGTGACTGACCCCATGGCCATGGTCGATCGCCACTTAATCGACAGTTTGAGCATTATGCCTTGGGTGCCGCGAGGCTTTATCGTGGATGCGGGCACGGGCGCTGGCCTCCCGGGGCTTGTTTTGGCGTTGGCGGGTGCTGGGGAGCGTTGGGCCTTAGTGGATAGCAACGGCAAAAAAATTCGGTTTCTGCGCCAGGTGTGTCGAAGTCTGGCATTGACATCGGTGGAGCCAATCCAAGGCCGATTGGAGACGGTCTCTTTCGACGCTTGCCCAGAGGCGATCGTGGCCAGGGCATTGGCCCCCTTAGAGCGCTTGGTTGAATGGGCAAAACCTTGGCTTGATCAAGGCACGGTGTTGATGGCCATGAAGGCAGACTTGCAAGAAAGCGAGATTCTGGGGGTGTCTCCGTCGTACAATGTCTCGATTAAGCGCCTTAACACGACTGATCCGACCGTCACCAGGTGCTTGGCTTTGGTCGGACACGCTGAGGCGCTCGTGCGATTGGATAACGAGTCATGACAGAACACAAAGCCAAAATTGTGGCGGTGGCCAACCAAAAAGGCGGGGTCGGGAAGACCACCACCGCCCTTAATCTGGCCGCCGGATTGGCCGAATTGGATCAGCGGGTCTTGTTGATCGATATGGACCCGCAAGGCAATGCCACCACCGGTTCTGGGGTCGAGTTGGGCGAGGATGAGCCGACACTCTATGATCTGTTGGTGGGCTCGGCTACCGTCGACGAGATTCGGATCGAAGTGACCCATTTGGGGATTGATCTATTGCCCGGCAATGGGGATTTGACGGCGGCTGAAGTCGCCTTGATGGAACTGGACGATCGGGCCTCGGTGCTGAAAGAGGCCTTGGCGAGCCAGATTGAGCACTATGACCATATTTTGATTGATTGTCCCCCAGCACTGAATGTGCTGACACTCAATGCGCTCACGGCTGCCGATGGGGTGTTGATTCCCATGCAATGCGAGTACTACGCCATGGAGGGCTTAAGCGCCCTGCTCAATACGGTGGAGCAGATTCAAAGCTCAGTCAATCCTGACTTAGAAATCGAAGGCTTGGTCAGGACGATGTTTGATGTCAGAAATAACTTATCCAGCGAGGTCTCAGCACAGCTCCAAGCGCATTTCGGTGACAAACTCTTTACGACCGTGGTGCCGAGGAACGTTCGTGTGGCTGAGGCCCCTAGTTTTGGGCAATCGGTGATTCAATATGACCGAGAATCCAGGGGGGCAACGGCTTACATGGGCCTGGCGGGTGAGTATTTGAGACGCTCAGAGGAGGCGAACTGATATGGCAGGTCCAAAGAAAAAAGCGCCTTTGGGCAAGAATTTAGATGCCCTGTTGGGTAAAACGCGCCAGGCGGTGTCGGTCAAGGCGTCGGAATCATTGGCTTTGGGTTTCCAAGATGTCAACGTAGACCAAATCGAACCAGGCCGCTATCAGCCCAGAATGGTTATGGACCCTGACCGTCTCGAAGAATTGGCAGAGTCGATTAAATCCCAGGGCTTGGTTCAGCCTGTGGTGATTCGGCCATTGGCCAAGCCCGGGCGGTATGAGCTCATTGCCGGCGAGCGTCGTTGGCGAGCGACCCAATTGGCGGGATTGTCGACGATTCCCGCCATTATTCGGGAAATGGAAGATGAATCGGCGCTGGCACTGGGGCTGATTGAGAATATTCAACGTGAGGATCTAAACCCCTTAGAAGAGGCCAATGCCTTAAAACGGTTGATTGATGAGTTCACACTCACTCACGCGGAAGCCGCCGATGCGGTGGGTCGGTCGCGGGCCGCCGTCACCAATTTACTGCGTTTATTGGAGCTTGAGCCCAGCGTGCGCGAAATGATTGAGAAGAACCAGATTCAAATGGGGCACGCTCGGGCATTGCTGGGGTTATCCAGTCGTGAGCAACTCAACATTGCCCACGAGATCATCGCCAAGGGCTTGTCTGTGCGTCAAACCGAGCAGTTGGTGCGTGGGGTGAAAGAAGACAAGCAGCCTGCCAAGAAAACGGGCAACAAAAATTCAAAAAGTGCTGACGTGGTGCGCCTAGAACAAGAGCTGACCGAGCTTTTATGTGCCCCCATTGCCATTCGCCATCAAGCCTCTGGCAAGGGCCAAGTGGTGATTGGCTATACCTCATTAGACGAGCTAGACGGGCTATTGGCACGTTTCCGAGGCCGAAGTTAGGCCCACTTTGTTGCCTGCTTCACAGGCGCACTGGTATAATCTGAGTGATTTGATTGGCGCAAAGGCTGTGCGGGAACGCACGCATTGCGCCTATTTTGACTGGAGCCTTGAAGAGTGTCTGATGCTCACTTCGCCCAGACCATTGTCTGGTTGTTGCGTATCCAAGCCATTCTGACGGGTGTTGCGGGGCTGGCTTGGTTTCTGGCCACTGAACAAAGTGACGCTTTGGCGGCTTTGGCAGGGGGTGGAATCGGTGTTTTGCTGACCGCCATCGTCGCTTTACGCATGGCGATGACAGTTGGATCCGATCATGGTCGAATCGTGCGAGGGTTTTATCGCGCCATGATGTTGAAGATGGCGCTGGCTGCCTTTTTATTTGTGGTGGTCGCACGGTGGTATTCGGCGTGGTTTTTGCCTGTGTTAACAGGCTATGGCGCCACTATCGTGGCTTACTGGTGGGCTTTGTGGCGAATTCAGCGCAAAGCGACGTAGGCCAAGTGGCGGACTGGTTTTCATTGAAAAAATTGATATAGACGCTTAGGACGAGAAAAATTATGGCAGCTGGAGCACCCACGCCAACTGAGTATGTGAAACACCACATTACCAACCTCTCTTACGGAGAGGGGCTGTGGACTTTTCATATGGACACCTTGGTGGTGTCATTTGTCCTGGGCTTGTTCTTTTTGACCTTTTTTATCTTGGCTGCGAGAAAAGCGACCTCCGGCGTCCCTGGAAAGCTTCAGAATTTTGTGGAAATGCTCGTTGATTTTGTCGATGAGTCTGTCAAAGGGAGCTTCCACGGCCCCAGAAACTTCATTGGCCCACTGTCATTGACCATTTTTGTGTGGGTGTTTTTGTGGAATGTGATGGACATCATCCCTGTCGATTATTTGCCCTTGCTCAGTTACAAGGTGCTGGGGCTGGAATACACGCGGATTGTCCCTTCAGCTGACATCAACGCGCCCTTTGGTCTGTCCTTTACCGTGTTGGCACTGATCTTGATTTATTCAGTGAAGGGCAAAGGCTTTAGCGGTTTTGGCAAAGAGCTTTTGTTCCATCCTTTTGGCTCAAGCCCATTTTTGTGGCCAGCCAACTTGTTGCTTAACTTGGTTGAGATGATTGCAAAACCCATCTCGCTGGGTTTGCGGCTGTTCGGTAACTTGTATGCGGCCGAACTGATCTTTGTATTGATCGCGCTCTTGCCTTGGTGGATCCAATTTATCCCAGGTGGTGTGTGGGCAATATTCCATATTCTTGTGATTCCTCTACAGGCGTTCATCTTTATGACTTTGACGATTGTGTATCTGTCATTGGCTTATGAAGAGCACTGATGAGGGCAGCCGTAAGAATTTTTGACGTTTGATTTTAGTGTGTTTGATTTAACTTTTAGGAGACAGTAAGTGGAAATCATTGCTTTGATTGCTCAAGTTCAGGCCAACACGGCCATCGCGGTCGGTCTGATCCTCGCCTTTGCCGCCCTCGGCACCGGTATCGGGTTTGGTCTTTTGGGTGGTAAGTTCTTGGAGGGCGCTAGCCGTCAGCCTGAGCTGGCCAACATGCTGCAAGTTCGCATGTTCATTATTGCCGGTCTGCTCGATGCGTTGTCGATCATCGGTGTAGCGTTCGCTGCCCTGTTGATGTTTGCTAACCCACTTTTGGGTCCTTTGGGCGGTTAATTCACCGCATTTTAGGTTTCCATTATTGGTGTAACAAGCTAGGACCTCATTTATGGATTTAAGTATTGGCACTTTAATTGGCCAGGCAGGCACCTTCCTCGTCTTCATTTGGGTGACGATGAAGTTTGTTTGGCCACCACTGGTTCAGGCCATGGAAGAGCGCCGCGAGAAAATCGCTGAGGGTTTGGCGCAGTCTGATGAAGCTGAGAAAGCCTTGGAAAAGGCGCAGCTAGAAGCAGATGGCATCATCCAAGAAGCACGCAAAAAAGCGGGCGATATCTTGGACCAGGCCAACCAACGCGGCAATCAGATGATTGATCAAGCGCGTGAAGAAGCGGTGGCTGAGCATAATCGCCGGGTCGAGGCTGCGGAGAATGAAATCCGTCAAGCCACCAACCAAGCGCGCGAAGCCTTGCGTGAGCGTGTTGCCGAGTTGGCCATTGCCGGCGCCAGCCGTGTGATCGAGAAAGAGATTGATGCCGGCAAGCATCAAGAAATTCTCGATAAGCTGGCAGCGGAGCTCTAAGCCATGCAAAACCGCACCACGCTTGCCAGACCCTACGCCAGAGCGGCTTATGCCACGGCCAAAGCCACCGGGCGCGTTGAGGCTTGGTCACAAGCTTTGGCGGTTGCCGCAACGGCCACTGAGAATTCGGTGGTTCGAAATATTATCCAAGACCCACGGTTGGTCGGGGACGCGGTGGTCGAACGTTTGATGGCGATTGGTGGCGAGCACTTTGATGATGCCTTCCAACACTTTTTGAGCGTGTTGGCGCATTACGACCGATTGTTGCTGTTGACTGACATTTACGCCCAGTTTGAAATGCTTCGTCGTGAGGCAGAGGCACGGGTGTATGTCCATGTGGTGAGTGCACAGCCAGTCAGCGAAGCGCAAAGCCAAGCCCTGAACGAGCGATTGAAGAAACGCTTTGGTCGGGAAGTTGATTTAGATATTGAGGTGGACCCAGCGCTTATTGGTGGTGCCATCATTCGTGCTGGCGATGAGGTCATCGATGGCAGTGTTCGAGGACGAATCGAACGCTTGAGCCGTGATGTGACTCTCTAGGTCATAGCGCACTTGATCGTTTATTGATTTTTAAGGATTGCAAGAATGCAACAGACATTAAACCCAACTGAAATCTCCGAGCTGATTCGCAAGCGCGTTGAGCAGTTTGATACCGCTTCGCAGGTACGCACTGAAGGCACTGTGGTCAGTGTCTCGGATGGTATCTGTCGTCTCCATGGCCTCGCCGATGCGATGCAAGGGGAAATGATTGAATTCCCAGGTGACACCTACGGCCTTGCCTTGAACCTTGAAAGAGATTCAGTCGGTGCGGTTGTCATGGGTGACTACAAGCACATCTCTGAAGGTGACACGGTCCGTTGTACAGGCCGTATTTTGGAAGTGCCTGTGGGCGAAGGCCTGCTCGGTCGCGTTGTTGATGCCTTGGGTAATCCCATTGACGGCAATGGCCCCATCGAAAGTGCGGGCTTCGAACCGATTGAAAAGATTGCCCCAGGGGTGATCTCACGTCAAAGCGTTGATCAACCTGTGCAAACGGGTTTGAAAGCGATTGATGCGATGGTGCCCATTGGCCGAGGTCAGCGTGAGTTGATCATTGGTGACCGCCAGACCGGTAAGACCGCGGTGGCGATCGATGCGATCATCAACCAAAAAGGCACAGGCGTTAAATGTATTTATGTCGCCGTTGGCCAAAAAACCTCGTCGGTGGCGAGTGTGGTCAAGAAGCTCGAAGAGCACGGTGCGCTGGCCCACACGATTGTGGTGGCTGCCAACGCAGCTGAATCCGCGGCGCTTCAATACATCGCCCCTTATGCCGGTTGTGCGATGGGTGAGTACTTCAGAGACCGCGGCGAAGATGCTTTGATTGTTTTTGATGACTTGACCAAACAGGCACAAGCCTACCGTCAGGTGTCACTGTTGCTTCGCCGGCCACCAGGGCGTGAGGCATACCCTGGCGATGTGTTCTATCTTCACTCACGTCTTCTCGAGCGTGCGGCGCGCGTGAACGCTGAATATGTTGAAAAGCACACCGATGGCAAAGTGAAAGGTAAGACAGGCTCACTGACGGCATTGCCAATCATTGAAACGCAAGCAGGCGATGTATCGGCCTTCGTTCCCACCAACGTGATCTCCATCACTGACGGTCAGATCTTCTTGGAGACTGACTTGTTTAACTCAGGGATTCGACCAGCGATTAACGCCGGTTTGTCCGTTTCTCGAGTAGGGGGTGCTGCACAGACCAAGATCATCAAAAAGCTCGGTGGTGGCGTGCGTTTGGCACTGGCCCAGTTCCGCGAATTGGCAGCGTTCTCGCAGTTTGCCTCTGACTTGGATGAAGCGACCCGTAAACAACTTGAGCGTGGTCAACGTATCACCGAGTTGATGAAGCAACCCCAGTATACCCCGTTGTCTGTGGCTCAAATGGCGGTCAGCTTGTATGCCGGTAACGAAGGTTATCTGGATGATTTGGCCCTCGATAAAGTCGTGCCATTTGAAAAGGCTTTACGTGATTACATGGATCAAAGCCATTCAGACCTGATGGACAAGATTAACGCCTCGGGTGATTGGAATGATGAGATTGAGTCAGCGCTGAAAGCAGCGATCGATGAATTCAAATCAAGTGGTAGCTGGTAAGTCAGATGGCTAATTCAAGCGAAATCGTCGGCCAAATTAAGAGCGTCCAAAACACCCGCAAGGTGACCCGTGCGCTTGAAATGGTCTCAGCCAGTAAGATTCGCAAGGCCCAAGACCGCATGGCAGCGTCAAGACCCTATGCGCGTATGATGCGGCAAGTGATTGGTCACCTGTCAAAAGCGAGCCTCGAGTACAAGCATCCTTTCACTCAAGTTCGGGAGGATGTTAAACGCGTAGGTTATATCGTGATTGCCACAGACCGAGGCCTTTGTGGCGGGCTGAACAACAACATGTTCAGAAAACTGCTGGGCGAGTTTAAACAGTGGCAAGACCAAGGCGTGGAAATCACCACCGTGATTATTGGGCGCAAAGCGGCTCAGTTTTTCAAACGCTTGAATGTGCACATCAGTGCCAGCACTCAAGACTTAGGTGATCAGCCACAAATCGATGATTTGATTGGCTCCATCAAGGTGGTTTTGGATGACTACCGCGATGAGAAGATTGATCGTTTGTACGTTTGCTATAACGAGTTTGTTAACACAATGACGCAAACAAACCGCTTTGATCAATTGCTGCCTTTGCCAGCGATCGAAGAGGAAGAAGGCGCGAGTAACTGGGATTATTTATATGAGCCCAGTGCAGAGGCCTTGCTGGATGACTTTCTGACCCGTTATATCGAGTCGATTGTTTACCAAGCCACGCTAGAGAATGTTGCCAGTGAGCACGCGGCCAGGATGGTGGCGATGAAGAGCGCCTCCGATAATGCCAGCAATTTAATTGACGACTTGCGCTTGATGTACAACAAAGCGCGGCAAGCGGCGATTACGCAAGAAATTTCAGAGATTGTCGGTGGTGCATCGGCGGTTTGACATTATTCATATCAATTGAGGTTATGACATGAGTTCCGGAAAGATTGTTCAGATTATTGGCGCCGTTGTTGACGTCGAGTTCGATGTAGAAAACGTGCCTAAAGTCTATGATGCGCTTACCATCGATGGCACCGACATCATGCTTGAGGTCCAACAGCAGTTAGGTGATGGCGTTGTCCGCACCATTGCGTTGGGCTCTACCGATGGCCTGAAGCGCCACTCCGATGTGACCAACACCGGCGCCCCCATCTCTGTGCCTGTCGGGCAGAAGACGCTGGGACGCATCATGGATGTGATGGGTCAACCTGTGGATGATGCGGGTGAGATTGGCGCGGAGCAAACCATGCCTATTCACCGAGAGCCACCCAGCTTTGAAGAGCAAGCAGCCAGTAATGAGCTGCTCGAGACAGGCATTAAGGTCATCGACTTGATCTGTCCGTTCGCCAAGGGCGGTAAAGTTGGCCTCTTCGGTGGTGCGGGTGTGGGTAAAACCGTGAACATGATGGAGTTGATTCGAAACATCGCCATCGAGCACTCAGGCTATTCAGTGTTTGCTGGTGTAGGTGAGCGGACCCGAGAAGGCAACGATTTCTATCATGAGATGAAAGATTCTGACGTCTTGGACAAAGTGGCCCTGGTTTACGGTCAGATGAATGAGCCACCAGGTAACCGTCTGCGTGTGGCTTTGACGGGCCTGACCATGGCTGAATTCTTCCGTGATGAAGGCCGAGATGTTTTGATGTTTATCGATAACATCTACCGGTATACCTTGGCGGGTACTGAGGTATCGGCGCTCCTGGGCCGTATGCCATCAGCGGTAGGTTATCAGCCTACGTTGGCCACTGAAATGGGTGTGATGCAAGAGCGTATTACTTCTACTAACAGAGGTTCTATTACATCTGTACAAGCGGTATACGTACCTGCGGATGACTTGACCGACCCATCACCTGCAACGACGTTTGCTCACTTGGATTCAACGGTTGTACTAAGCCGTGATATCGCAGCTAAAGGGATTTACCCAGCGGTAGATCCGCTCGATTCAACGTCGCGTCAGCTAGACCCACTGTTGGTAGGACAAGAGCATTATCAAACGGCTCGCGGCGTCCAAACGGTACTGCAGCGTTATAAAGAGCTTAAAGAGATCGTTGGTGAAGAACATTATAACTGTGCGCAGAGAGTGAAGATCACTCTTCAGCGTTACAAAGAACTCCAAGACATCATCGCCATCCTTGGTATGGATGAACTGTCTGAAGAAGATAAGCAAATCGTAGATCGCGCTCGTAAGATCGAACGTTTCTTATCGCAGCCGTTCCACGTGGCCGAAGTATTTACAGGCGCTCCCGGTAAGTACGTATCTTTGAAAGATACTATTGCGGGCTTCTCGGCGATCTTATCAGGTGAGTACGACCACTTGCCAGAGCAGGCCTTCTACATGGTTGGCGGCATTGACGAGGCCTTTGAAAAAGGCGAAGAAATGGCTAAGAAAGCAGCCTAAGGCGACGGAGCAAATCTAATGGCCTCAACCATTCATTGCGACATCGTCAGCGCACAGTCTGAGATCTTCTCAGGCGAAGCGGTCATGGTGATCGTGCCAGGTGAGCAGGGTGACCTGGGTGTCACCCCACGCCACGCGCCTTTGCTGACTCGACTAAGAGCCGGTGAAGTTCGTGTTCAAAAAGCCGACGGCGAAGAAGAACATTTTTATGTCTCTGGTGGCATGGTCGAAATCCAACCACATGTGGTCACTGTCTTATCCGACACGGGTCAGCGCGCAGCAGATCTCGATGAGGCAGCGGCGCTAGAAGCCAAAGCCGCCGCAGAGCGTGCGTTGGCTGATAAAACAGCAGGCATGGAAGTGGCGGAAGCGCAAGCGCAGTTGGCCGAGGCCATGGCGCAGTTGGCTGCTTTAGAGCGGTTCCGCAAGAAAATGAAGCATTAGAGGATCTGCGTTCGCAGTCGGCCTTCAATGACAACGGGTTGGTCAGAAATACAGCAACGCTTGGCTGTGTTGAGAGAGGAGCACCGCGATCTAGACCGCGCCATTGCTTCATTGGTCGATACCCGAAGCATGGATCAACTTCATTTGCGCCGCTTGAAAAAGCGAAAACTCCGACTCAAAGACCAAATTTCTTATTGGGAAGACCAACTGCTCCCCGACCTGGATGCTTAGATTACTCTTTTAACGTGTTGTCTTCTTTAGACAGCTCTGCCAGTAAAGGCGCCGACTGCACTATGGTGTAGTGCATGTCTCGGTCTAGGACCAATCGGGCATCGCGATTGAGACGTTCTAGTGATTCTGAGAAGACCAACATTCCCTCGTCATTTCGGCTCAAGTGCCCCTGTTTTTGCAAAGACGAAATGAACTGGGTCAGCAGCGCTTTGTCATGAAGCTCACCTGTCATACCCGCTTGCAACAGTGTGACCCGTTCTGCGCATAGCGCACATAATGACTCCAACTGCTGTTTGGAAATTTTTCCAGACCCATTTTTAATCAACACCGCAATCGTGATGAAGTAGCGCTCAAACGTCTGGCTCATGGTGTTGGCCAATAGCCTTAGCAGATGCGCGCCTGGTTCGCTACCCGATTGCCTGACCACCTGGTCATCTTGCTCTGCCAGCACTTTGGCCTCAATCAATTGATCAATGGTTTGATTGACCACTGGCGAAAGCGCATCACTGCCCCATGGCAAAAATAGCTCCTGCTTTAAGAAAGGATAAACGCGCTCAGTGAGTTCGATTAGCCTGGCCCGCTTCAGGCGCTTGACATTGAGATAGCAACAGCCAACCCAGGCACCGATGGCCAGTAAATGAGCGGCATTATTCCGAAAATAGGTCAACAGCACAGCGGTGGACTCATCGGTCGAAATGATCGCACCAGACTGATGCGCCTGACGAGTCGCCACTTCCATGGTTAGTCCGTACTCAATGATGGCCTCAGGCGACTTGTCGGTTACCGTGATGCGATCAGAGTAGGGCGTGGCTTGGAATAGGCTCTGTAGCAAGCCAAGAAAACGGCGAAGATCCGCCTCTCCGAGCGCGTGTTTTGGGCTGGCCAATAGGCCAATGGACAACAGGGCAATCGGATTGATGTGAGCAGCACGATTGATGTTGACCAGAATGTCTTCGGCGAGCCCATCAACCAATGCTGGGACCCATTCAGGGCGATCAGTCGCAGAGATTGGCTCTGCTTGCCATGCCGGATAGTGCGCATCCAGTCGATCATTTAAGAAAATGGGCTCACCAAAACTCACCGTGACTTCACCATAATTCTTTCGAATAATGTTCCACACGTTTTTAAAGTCACTTAAAGATTCTGGCTTTTTCTGTTGCCCAGACAGCTCGCTGATATAAGCATTCCCCTCTGCTAGTCGCTCATAGGCAATCGAGACGGGTTGGAAAAGGACAGGGCGTTTGGGTTGCGCGAGGAAGGCACGCACGGTCATCGATAGCATGCCTGCTTTGGCTGGCAGCAAACGGCCTGTCCGAGAGCGCCCGCCTTCAATAAAGTACTCCAACGCGACCCCTTTGGCCAAGATGGTGGCCACATACTCGTTAAACACCGCCGCATACAGTGGCTTAGAGCGAAACGATCGACGCAGAAAAAACCCACCGCCGCGTCGAATCAGGGGG
>JALQZL010000001.1:14225-40807 GCA_023258355.1 Wenzhouxiangellaceae bacterium
ATCTCTTCTGCTGCTTCTGGGCCTATCTTGATCATAATAATCATCTTCGTCATCGCCATCGTCATCGTCAAACCACATTCGATCATTTCGTTTTGCCCGAGGCTCTCTTGGCTTTCGATTCTCCTAGGGGGCCGACGAAGGGTAGGTTTAGGTTGAGCCCGGCCGCCACGTGTGGCGGCACAAAGCCTCGGTGGTAGAGGAGATAAGACAGCAATAGATAATCAATGTGACTACGATGGCAGGGAACATAGACCACTTCATAACCTGTGGCAATCTTTCGAAAAGACTCAAAATGTTTGACCTCAACCCCTCGGAAAATCTTATATAAAAACCAAGTCAAGACCTTATTGGCAAACATGACAAAGCTATAAGAATAGTTGGCGGCGATTTCTCTGGCATACGATTGGGCGAGGTCTTCAGCTTTCGCGCGTGTCATGCCGTCTCGCTTGGCTTTGGCATCAATAGCCGTTTGAACAGTGGGTGATTGGATCACACCATCAATTACGGTCCGTAAATGCGACCGGTCAGGTCCAATGGCTGAACTCCGAATACGCTTGAAGTAAACACGAATCACTCGACTGATGCGTGCGATGGCTTGCTCTGAGTCATCTGTGTGTTCAAAGAGCTCTGCCAAAGTCATCGGCTGACCCACTTGCACGAGTGTATGACGGCCATGAATCCAGGTGCCGATCAGCCGCTGCAAGCGACCGCCGCCTCCCCAGTTTTCAGAAAATAACAGTTTGAGCCAGCCCGTTTCCGGGTCGGGCGCTCGGCCAACAAGGATCGAGACAGGCACGATTTGAATGTCACCTGCCTCACCTAAAGCGCGAGGGTCAACCTGCTGAATTAACGACCTGAGTGTTGGTGAATGACGCTGACGCTTGAGCGTGCGATAAAGCACACCTTGATAGCGTCGATTGGCGCCAAAGCTTCTGGATAAGGTCACGCCTTTGGCATCAAAGGCTTTAGAGGCAAGCGGTAACTGCGCCTTCTCCAATACCTCATCTAAGATCAGCAGTGAAGAGTAGGCATACGTATCCAAAACATAAAATACGGGTCGTGAAGGATCAATGCCCCAGTCCCCAGCCTTCTCGGGCATGCACGTGGTATTTATCCAGGTGTGCAAGGTGCGACGAGACAACCACCGCAGCCGTTCGCGGGTATTTTGCACCACCTGTTTTGGGTTGAATTTTGAATTCACGTTTATGCTTGTCTCTATACGCCCTTTATTATGGCACTCCATCTAAGATGCAAAGCCAAGCTCAGCAGTTTACCATTCTCACAGGCGATGCATCGGTTGGACCTTGTCTGACGCCGCCGCACCAGGCTTGGGCAAAAAAAAGGCGAACTTCGATATGAAGTCCGCCCAATCGTCTTACTAGCGAGCGAGAAATGCATCACTCAGCAAATCTCAATGCATATAATAGCTTGTGCGCTTTAATTTATCAAGCCTATAACATAAATCGTTTAACTATCTGTTTTTACTCAAAAAATGAGGCAATCTCTTGTTGGAGCCCCATCGCTGCCGCCCGCGGATCGTCAGCATCTCGAATCGGCCGGCCCACAACCAGGTAATCAGCACCGACCGCCAAGGCTTCATGGGCGTTCATGGTCCTTTTCTGGTCATCGACATTATCCACTGGGCGAATCCCAGGGCAAATGACCGTGAGTGCATTGTCCACTGACTGCCGAAGCGCTTGGACTTCCAGTCCTGAAGAAATCACCCCGTGACACCCCAATGCCAGCGCACGGCGGGCTCTGGAAAGCACCAACGCTTCGATATCGCAATCAAAACCCAAATCATCCAAGTCCCCACGGTCTAGGCTTGTGAGCGCGGTCACCGCTAAGACCCCCATCGAGCCGGCATTTTCCACAGCCGCCGCCAACATCGCATCGTTGCCGTGGACCGTGACGAAATCAACATCTCGCTTGGCCAATTGCGCCACTGCTCGGCCCACCGTCGGGGGAATGTCAAATAGCTTCAGATCAGCAAAAATTTTCTTGCCCTGGTCTTTCAGGCGTGCTGCCAAGTCGAAGTAATGTCCGCTGAGGAAAAACTCGAGACCGATCTTATAAAACGACACCGAATCGCCGAGGGTGTTGATCAGCTGATCTGCAGTGTCTAGGTCTGGGACATCGAGGGCGAAAATCAATCGCTCTTGGGTGGGGATGGGTTTGGGCGCATAGCTCGTCATGCCAGCTATTGTAAGCGATTCAGCAACGCCTAGCCGTCGGTGGCCTTAAGCGACCGGCTCAAGATTGGCATAGGCCAAAACCAACCACTTGCTACCGGCCTCCTCAAAGTTGACCTGCACACGGGCATTGGCCCCTTGACCCTCCAAGCTCACCACCATGCCGAGGCCAAAGCGCTCATGACGGACCATGGCACCCAAGCTAAAGTCTGATTGTGATTGGGCAGGGCTTGCCCACATTTGCTGTGGACTTTGCGTTTGTGATTGGCGAATGGCCTCTGTGAGATTTTCTGGAATTTCACGAATAAACCGTGACGGCGCAGAAAAGCTGGTCTGGCCATGTAGCATCCTGGATTCTGCGTGGGTCAGATAAAGTTGCTGCATCGCCCGTGTCATACCGACATAACAAAGCCGACGCTCTTCTGCCAAGCGACCAGCCTCCTCCACGGATTTCTGGTGAGGGAATAATCCCTCTTCCATGCCGGCCAAGAACACCAATGGAAATTCAAGGCCTTTGGCCGAATGCAGCGTCATCAATTGCACGCAGTCTTCCCATCGATCGCTTTGATGTTCCCCGGCCTCTAAGGCTGCCTGCGCCAAAAACGAAGCCATGGGACTTAATCCCGCTTGCTCATCTTCAAAAGGTTGCTGGTAGCCCTCCGCTGCCCGAATAAGTTCGGCCAAGTTCTCTTCCCGGCTTTCAGCCCGATCGGGCGGCTCTTTCTTCTGATACCAGGCCACCAACTGACTCAACTCAACAGCGGCTTTGACAGCAGAACCCAAACTTTCATGCGCTGCAATTTGCTCGATGATGTCAATAAACCCATGGATAGCGTTTTGCCCGCGCGCACCCAATTCGCTCTGCTTGAGCATGCCCGTTACCGCATCCCAAAGGGAGCGATCACTTTCTTTGGCCACTGTCCTAATTTTTTGGAGTGTTTGCTGACCCAAGCCTCGGGTGGGTAGGTTAATCACCCTCTCGAACGCCCCATCATCATCTCGGTTATGGGCCAGCCGAAGATAGGCCATGGCGTCTTTAATCTCTGCTCTTTCGAAGAACCGTTGGCCGCCATAGACTCGGTAGGGAATATCTTCCCTCAGCAAAGTTTGTTCAAACAGACGGGATTGCGCATTCGACCGATACAAAATCGCGGCCTCACTTAGTCGGTGCCCTTGGTCTACCCATTGCTGGATGCGTCCAATCACAAATTCAGCTTCTTCTTCTGCGCTATAGGCAGGGAAAATACGGATCGGCTCGCCATCCTCACCGTCAGTCCAAAGGTTTTTGCCCATCCGATCATCATTGTGTTCAATGACATGATTGGCTGCCGCCAAAATGGTGGCTGTTGATCGGTAATTTTGCTCTAGCCTCACCAAGCTGGGTTTGAAGTCACGCACGAATTGATTGACGTTTTCCACCCGTGCTCCTCGCCAACCATAAATCGATTGGTCATCATCGCCCACCACAAACAAATGATTTCGCGGAATGGTGGTCGTTATTTCAGGGCTGTTGACGGGTCCTAGGTCAGTCGACAATAAACACACCAGGGCGTACTGCAAGCTGTTGGTGTCTTGAAATTCATCAATGAGGATATGGCCAAAGCGTTTTTGGTAGTACGCTCGTCGCGCAGGCTGGTCCCGAAGTAACTCCACCACCCGCAACAACAGCTCAGCGAAGTCCACCAGGCCAGAGCGCTCACAGGCCGCTTGGTATTGCCGATAAATGGCCAAATGTTTGGCTTGGATGTCATGTTGATAGACCGCCGTTGATTGCGCGATGTCTTCAACACGTCGCCCAGCTTCTTTTTGGGCGTTGATAAAGCCTTGCACCGCTCTGGCCGGATACTCGCCCTCATCGAGTTCCATGTCTTTGATGATGCGTCGAATCAAACGATATTGATCATCCGAGTCTAAGATCTGAAAAGTCTCAGGTAGTCCCGCTTCTTGGGCATGCATGCGCAATAGGCGATGGCAGATGCCATGAAAAGTCCCGATCCATAAGCCATCTGGATTGATGCTGAGCAGGTCACAAATCCGGGTGCGCATTTCGCCTGCGGCTTTGTTGGTGAAGGTGACGGCCAAAATGGCCATGGGGCTGATGTGATGGACTTGGATCAACCAGGCAATGCGATGGACGAGCACCCTGGTTTTTCCAGAGCCAGCACCGGCGAGGACAAGACAATGCCCGGGCTCAGCACTGACAGCCTCGCGTTGGGCATCATTGAGCTCATCGAGTAGGTGAGAGACATCCATTATTGGTTATTCGGGCAGCTGGCGGTTAATGGCGCGTTGTCCGATATCGGTTCGGTAGAAGCCACCTGCCATCTCAATCGCACCCAGCGCGGCATAAGCCTTTAATTGGGCACTGTGTGTGTCTTTGCCCAAGGCCACCAAACATAAAACGCGGCCGCCAGCACTGACCACTTGCTTGTGTTCATCCAAAGCAGTGCCTGCATGAAACACTTTGATATCGTCTGTATCCACCCCATCAAGGCCCAAAATAGGTCGGCCTTTTTCATAGGCACCGGGATAGCCCTCTGCGGCGAGCACAACACCCAAGGCCACCCGCGGATCCCATTGGATGGCGCTATCTTTTAACGTGCCATTGAGCGCTGATTCCAAAATAGGGACCAGATCAGATTGCAGTCGCATCAAAATGGGCTGGGTCTCTGGATCACCAAAACGCACATTGAACTCCAACACCCGAGGACCGGTCTCTGTGATCATGATGCCGGCATACAAAAACCCACAAAACGGAATCCCCTCTGCGTTGAGGCCCGCCATGGTCGGCCGAATCACCTGTGCCATGATGGTGTCTGCTAAGGCATCATCGACCACCGGTGCGGGGGAGTAGGCACCCATGCCACCGGTGTTGGGGCCTTGGTCGTCATTGTCACGTCGTTTATGGTCTTGGCTGGTGGCCAAAGGCAAGACCTCATCCCCACTGGCCACCACAATAAAGCTGGCCTCTTCGCCGCTCAAATACTCCTCAATGACGACTTGATGACCCGCTTCACCAAAAGCATGGCCACCGAGCATTTGCTCTAGTGTTGTTTGTGCCTCTTGGCGGGTCTGTGCGATCACCACCCCTTTGCCTGCTGCCAAGCCGTCGGCCTTGATCACCGCAGGAAGCCCTAACGTATCGATGAAATCCAGTCCTGAGGCCACATCGGTGACCGTCTTCGACTGCGCCGTTGGAATGCCGTGGCGAAGCATAAACGCCTTGGCGAAGGCCTTTGAGGACTCCAGTTGCGCCGCTTGGGCGCTAGGACCAAAACACGGCAAGCCTTCAGCTTGAAAACGATCGACGATGCCCAGTGCCAAAGGCGCCTCAGGACCCACCACGGTTAGACCGATGGCATGGTCCTTGGCCCACGCCAGCAGCGCTGGTATGTCATCGGCTTGGATAGGAACATTGGTACATTTGGGCTCACCGGCAGTGCCCGCATTACCCGGCGCCACGAAGACATCACTGACTTTGGATGATTGGGCGAGCTTCCACGCCAACGCGTGCTCTCGGCCACCGTTTCCGATCACTAAAACGTTCATGGTTGTCATTGTAGCCCGCCTACTCTCGCCCTTGGGTCAAAGCAGACGCTTTGGACGGAGTCAGTGCTTAAAGTGTCGTTGATGGGTAAAGACCATAGCGATGTTGGCCTTATCACACGCTGCAATCACCTCTTGATCTCGCATCGAGCCACCGGGCTGGATGATGCAACTGATGCCCACTTCGGCGGCCGCTTCGATCGAATCGGCGAATGGGAAGAAGGCCTCAGAGGCCATGGCCGCTCCCATTAAAGAGTGGCCAGCGGCTTGGCTTTTCATCACGCCAAAGCGCGCAGAATCAATGCGGCTCATTTGGCCAACCCCAAGGCCTAGCGTTCGCCCTTGTTTGGCATAGACAATGGCATTTGAACGCGTTGATCGCACCACAGCCCAAGCAAAGGTCAAGTCAATCATCTCTTGGTCTGTGGGCTGGCGTTGACTCACCACTGTCCAATCTTGGGTGTTGGCAGGGCCCACATCGGCGGTTTGGACCAGCATGCCACCTTCAATCGGGCGTAAGTCAAGCCGATGATGGGCGTGTGTGTTGGCCTCAGCGCTTGGCATGGCCAAAACGCGCAAGTTAGGTTTTTGGGCAAAAATGGCGAGGGCATCTTCACTGATCGTCGGCGCCAGAATCACCTCTAAGAATCGCTCAACAAGCTGTGCGGCCACCACCGCATCGATGGGCGCTGAGAACGCCACAATGCCCCCAAACGCCGAGGTGGGATCACACGCCAGGGCTTTATCCCATGCTTCATCAGCTGAGGCTGCCACCGCCGCCCCACAGGGGTTGGTGTGTTTGACCACCACGCAGGCCACCGCCTCGGGCGCCTGTTTTTTGGGGGTGCTTTGCGCGATGGTTTGCAGCGCCGACCACGCCGCATCAGCGTCTAATAGGTTGTTAAAAGACAACGGCTTGCCCTGCAGCAGTTGTCCACCAGCGACCCCCTGGGGTTCGCCATCGCCTTGGTAAGCATACAAGCCAGCCTGCTGATGGGGGTTTTCGCCATAGCGGAGGGTTTGTGTTTGGTCGAGGTCGATGCTTAACGTGGGTGGCAGGTCCGAGCCCATTGTGGTCTGACCCATGTCTGCTTGGGTGTGTGTGGAGAGCCACTGGCTGATTTGGCTATCATACGCTGCCGTGTGGGCGAACGCTTTGACCGCCAAGCGCTGGCGGGTCGTTTGATCAGGGCCGGCGGGTAAGGTCTCGATCAGCATGGGATAGTCATCTGGGTCACAGACCACGGTCACATGTTGATGATTCTTTGCCGCAGAGCGCACCATCGAAGGCCCTCCAATGTCGATTTGCTCAATGGCGTCGGCGAGCGTGCAGTGGGGGTCTTTGGTGGTCTCAGCAAAGGGGTAGAGATTCACCACCACCCAATCAATACCTTCAATGCCATGCTCAGACATGACGGCATCATCTTCGCCCCGTCTGGCAAGAATGCCCCCATGAATTTTGGGGTGAAGCGTTTTGACACGCCCGGCCATGATCTCTGGAAACTGTGTGTGTTCAGACACCTCCGTCACCGGCACCCCAGCCTCCCTTAGGCACGCCGCACTGCCCCCCGTGGATAAGATTCTAAAACCGTGACCAGCCAATGCTTGGCCTAGCTCGACTAACCCGACTTTGTTTGAGACGCTGATCAGTGCTGTAGGAGGGGCATTGGCCATACGAACCCTAGAGCTTATAACGTGCCATTCGGTTTCTGAGCGTTGCGCGTGTGATACCAAGGATTTCAGCGGCTTTTGATTGATTGTCTTCGGTGTTTGACAACACCGTGGCAATCAAAGACCGCTCTGCCTCAGAGAGAATAATTTTGTGCAGATTATCAGGCGGGGTGGTGCCCATATCATCAAGAAACTGCTGGGTCGCCATCGAGACACATTCGCTCACACTTGGGGGCTGATTTGATTTATTCCCCCCTTTTTTCTTCTTTGCAAGTGTCTTGGCCATGGCTATGGTGTCGTTGCTTACCTAACGGCGTTGATCGATGAAGCCGTCAACGATAGCACACTTGCCCCACTAAACAAATATCTAAGAGGCCAAGGCCACAAAAATACCTAACTTTCAGCGCCGTAGGTTGCCCGGTACGCTTCCATGGCCTGCAGATGGTCATCCCCAGTCTCTTTGAGCCAGCCGATGAGGTCGGCGAGTTTGGCCACCGAGACCACTTGAAGGCCTTCGGCCTCGATGGATTGGACCGCAGAGGCGCTGCCCTCGCCACGCTCTTGCCGATCAAGCGCGATCAACACGCCCTGGGCCGTTGCCCCAGCTGACTCAATTCGTTGTCTGGATTCATTGACCGATGTGCCTGCTGAGATCACATCATCAACAATCACCACACGCCCTGCCAAGGGTGGGCCGACCAAATCGCCTCCCTCACCGTGGTCCTTCGCTTCTTTGCGGTTGTAGATAAAAGGCACACTGATCTGGTGGTCTCGATATAAAGCCATGGCGATGGCGCTCACCAGTGGAATGCCTTTATAGGCTGGACCAAATAATTGATCAAAGGCCATCTTTGATTGCACCAACGCATCCGCGTAGCAGCGTGCGAGAGTGTCGATGGCTTGGCCATCACAAAAGGTGCCGGCATTAAAAAAGTAGGGACTAACGCGTCCTGATTTCAGCTTAAACTCGCCAAAACGCAGGGCTTGGTAACGCACAGCGAGGTCGAGAAAATGGCGGGTATGGTCTGCGATCATAGCGCTATTGTAGCGGTATCCACTCGCACTTGCCGTCTGCCATCGCCGTGCTCAATCAACCAAGAGTTCTGTGAGTCAGCTTTGGGGTAGGGTAGACTAGATCCCCATGCGCATCATCAGCCTCAACGCCAACGGTATCCGTGCCGCTGCCCGCAAAGGGTTCTTTGAGTGGTTACCAAAACAAGCCGCTGACTTTGTCTGCATTCAAGAGACCAAAGCTCAGATTCATCAACTCGAAGATGAGATCTTCCATCCAGCGGGCTATCACTGTTATTACCACGATGCCGAGAAGAAAGGGTACTCGGGCGTGGCGCTGTATGCCCGGCATGCACCCGACCAAGTGCACCATGGCATCGGCTGGGCGCCGTTTGATCAGGAGGGGCGTTGGTTGCAAGTGGATGTGGGGCGGCTGAGTGTGGTCTCCTTGTATCTGCCCTCGGGCACATCCAAACAAGAGCGTCAGGATTTTAAGGTGGCGTGCATGGATTACTTCACCGAGAAACTTCAGTCCATGGCCGCAGCACCCAGAGACTATGTCATCTGTGGTGATTGGAATATTGCGCACAAAGAAATTGATTTAAAAAACTGGAAGGCGAATCAAAAAAACTCTGGGTTTCTTCCAGAGGAACGCGCGTGGATGGATCAAGTGTTTGGTCCACTGGGCTGGGTGGATGCGTTCCGACAAGCCGACCCCAACCCTGACCGTTATACCTGGTGGTCCAACCGGGGTCGGGCGTGGGATAACAACGTGGGATGGCGGATTGACTATCACGTGGTGACCCAAGCGTTGGGCGTGACGGTCCGTGCGGCTGACATCTACACCGACCATCGTTTCTCTGACCACGCGCCACTGACCATTGACTATGACTACACACTCAAGCCCTGAGCTGGGTTGGCGGGTTTATTCTCGGCCAGCCGTCTGGCGGATGTTGCTGCTGGGATTCTCTGCTGGCTTGCCGTTTATGTTGGTGTTCTCTACCCTCACGGCTTGGTTGAGAACCGAAGAAGTCTCTCGCACGGCGATCGGGTTTTTTGCTTGGGTGGGCGTGACCTATTCCATTAAAGTGTTGTGGGCACCTGTTATTGACAGGGTGGCTTTGCCAGGCCTGACATTGTGGCTTGGACAGCGTCGCGGTTGGATGTTGCTGGCACAGCTGTTCATCATGGTGGGGTTGGCTCTGATGGCATTCACTGATCCCACCACACAACTGACCCAGTTGGCTTTGCTGGCGGTGATGGTGGCCTTTGCCTCGGCCACCCAAGACATCACTATCGACGCTTTCCGAATAGAGTCTGAGGATGTGCGTTTTCAAGCCGCCATGGCAGGGACCTATGTCTTGGGCTACCGGATGGCCTTGTTGGCAACGGGGGCAGGGGCGTTGTTTTTGGCAGATTGGGTGGGCTGGCACAACGCTTACTTGATGATGGCCGCATTGGTCTTGGTGGGGATGATGGCCGTGATGATCTCCAAAGAGCCCACCAGCCAAGCGGCCCTTGATATTGAAAAAGACCCCTTGGTCCAGGCCTATCGGGCAAAGACCGCTTCGTCTGGGTGGATAGCGGACATCGGTGCTTGGGTGACCGGCGCCATTGTGGCGCCCTTTCTAGATTTTTGGCGCCGGCTGGGCTGGTTGGCTTTGCCAGTGTTGGCGTTGGTTGGCCTGTATAAAGTCAGTGATATCTCGATGGCCGCGATGGCCAACCCGCTCTACATTGATTTGGGTTTTAGTTTGTCTGAGATTGGATTGGTGAGTGGTTTGTTTGGTGTGGCCATGACCATCGGTGGCGGATTGTTCGGTGGCATGGTCGTGGCTCGGTTTGGCTTGATGCGCATGATGGTCGCCGGAGCTGTTGGGGTTTGCGTGACCAATTTGATGTTTGCTTGGCTGGCCACACAAGGACCTCAATTGTGGGCCTTGGCGTTGACCATCACCGCTGACAATTTCTTTGTGGGTTTCTCGGCGACTGTATTTATTGCTTGGCTGTCAGGTTTGGTGTCGCTTCGCTACACTGCCACGCAATATGCTTTATTGAGTTCATTTATGACACTGCCTGGCAAACTGCTGGGCGGGCCATCAGGCTACATTGTTGACCACTCGGGGTATGTCTTCTTTTTCGTCTACGCCTCAGCCCTGGGGATCCCAGCCATGGTCTTGGCCATTTATTTGATGCGACAACCCAAGCACTTAAGCGCACATTAACGCCTCTCTCAATGCTTTGCGGCTCACCCTTGGCTGGGTGTAAAGACATCCCCTAGCAACACCGCATGACGCGCCCCCGTGATCGATGGGGTTGGTTGTGCCACCTCCGCGAGACGTTGTTGGGCTAACCAGGCAAACAGCATGGCTTCTAGATGGTCTGTGCTGTGACCCATGGTGTGTGCTGTGACCCATCGAGTCTGGGGCAGGGCCTTTTCAAGGCAGTGCATGAGCGTTTGATTATGCGCCCCACCGCCACAGACAATGACACGTTCCACCCCGCCTAAGCGCTGAATGGCTTGTGTGATCGTGATGGCTGTTAATTGTACGAGGGTGGCTTGCACATCCTGCGGTCGACACTGGGCCATGGCTTTGGCGTGTTGGTCCAAGAACGCCTCACCAAACACTTCAATGCTGGTGCTTTTGGGTGGCGGCCTTTGGAAGAAAGGATCGGCCAGCCAGGCAGTTAACAACGACCCATTGACGGTACCCGATGCCGCCCACTGGCCGTCACGATCAAAGCGGGGCGCTTTTGGTGTGGTGTGGTGTCGTTGATACCAAGCGTCCATGAGGGCGTTGGCAGGCCCAGTATCAAATCCCAACAAGGGGTCTTTGGCCTTTAGCCAAGTGAGGTTGGCAATACCGCCTAAGTTGAGAACGGCACAAGACGCTTGGTTTGAGAAAAACAAGCGCTGATGGAGTAAAGGTGCCAAGGGCGCACCCTGTCCGCCTGCGTCAAGATCGGCTTGCCTGAAACGACCCACCACCGTGAGGCCTGTTCGGTCAGCAATCAGCCGAGGATCGCCGAGCTGCAGGCTGATCGGGGGATCGTCATCGGGTCGATGAGACAGGGTTTGTCCATGACTGCCAATGGCGGTGATTTGATCCGGTGTCATCTGAGCATGCGCGAGCAAGGCAGCCACCGCCTCAGCGAACGCATTGGCCAATGCCTGATCCAGTGCCTGGCATGAAGCCGTCCCGATCCATTGACTTGGGTTGTCCTCCACCGCCCGTTTGGCCGAGATCAGCGCGTCGGTTAACTCCGCAGTGAAAGGAAAGGTCTTGGCAGCACCCATCGTCGGCAAGGCATGAGGCTGGGTGGGGTCAATGCGCACGAGCGCCGCATCAATGCCATCCATGCTGGTGCCTGAGATAAGGCCTATGAACCATTGGGCCTCGTCTGATCTCATCGGATCAGGGGTTGGCTCGGTGCACTTAACAAGCGTTGGCTTGCTCATCACAAGGTTTGGGGGAGGTGCTGGCCAGCAGACGGCTGGGCGCATCAAAGCGATTCAGTCGCTCGATCAAGCGCTCGGCATGGTCATTAAAGGCCAGGCGGTGAATGTCGGGCAGGGGATCAGCCGTTGGCAGTTCCACGGTTCGGGGGTCACGGTGGACACCATTGACCAGGAACTCATAGTGCAAATGAGCACCCGTGGCGAGACCGGTTGAGCCCACTGTCCCGATCGTCTGACCCTGACTGACTCGGTCACCTCGTTTGACATCACGCCTTTTCAGGTGAAGATACCGCGTGATAATTTGGTTGCCGTGTTGGACAAACACATAATGACCGTTGACTCGGTTGTAAGCCGATTCAATCACCACACCATCCCCGGCAGACCACACTGGAGTGCCCGGGGCTGCCCCGTAATCGGTGCCGTTGTGTGGGCGGACTTGACGCGTGATCGGGTGAAAACGGTTGGGATTGAAGTTAGAGGTCACCCGCGAAAAATTGAGCGGTGCCCGCAAAAAGGCTTTCTTCATTCGCCGTCCTGATGGATCAAAATAATCGGCACCATCGCCTGTATCAAATCGAATCGCTTCGAAGATATCACCACGATTGACAAAGCGAGCCGCCAAGATCGGACCGTCGCGCAGATATTCGCCGTCGCGCCAGATTTGTTCATACAACAGCGAAAACCGATCACCTTGGCGGATATCGAGGGCAAAGTCGATATCCCAGCCAAAGACATTGGCCAATTTCATGGTCATGTTATCGGTCAGGTTGGCCTCTTTGGCTGCTGCGAACAAAGAGCTGTCAATGGTCGCGGCCGCCTCAATGAGGCGATATTCCATTTGCCGCTGTTCAAGGCTTGATGCCAGCCCACCTTCCTCAGACTGTTCGACCACCAGCCAATGGCTTTCATCATAGACGCCCTTGAGCGCCCGAAACTGTCCTTCGTCATCAAACGCGAAGTGGAAAACATCGCCTGGTTTAATCGTCACCAATTCAGCGGTGCGCTCATCCAGATTAACCAAATCCAATACCAGACGTGAAGACAAACCCAGCTGCTTGAAGATTCGATCCAAACTTTGCCCAGGCGCGACCGTCACTGTTTCCCAGACCCACTCAGGGGCTTTGGGCTCATCATCAGCTGGCGCTGAGATGGTTTCGGCGGGGAAGGTTGCCACCAGCTCGGGCTGCTGCGAGGCGACTTCAGTCTCTTCTGAGAACAAGTCGGTGGTGCCAATCGACGGATCGATAGCGGGGTCTGTTGGCTCGAGCGGTGTGACCCACATGGCCACGGACCAGCCCAGAGAAATGGTCAACGCGGCAAAGCCAAGCACACGGTCACGCATCCCGATCCGGGCATACAAAGCCTTTGCTTCATTCAGCCAATGATTCATGAAGTGGGTGGGTTTTTTTATCGTGAACTTGGGTGCCATGAGCTGTCGTGTGAAAGCCATACAATTCGATCAACGGTGCACCTTATCACACTTGGTGTGGGCGGCGCCTGCAGACCTAAGCCGAGGTGTCTGCTGCTTCCCGAAGCCTGGCTTCATAGCCAGCGATCATGTCATCAAAGCTGTTCAGCGATTCCAGCATTGGGCGGGCATTGCTGGCCAGGCGTTGTCGTTGCTCTGGGTGTTCGAGCAACAAGGTCAGCCGCTCGGCCAAGGCCATGATATCCCCTGGCGGATAGAACAGGCCATTAATGCCTTCTTGGATTTGTTCTTGGATACCAAAGACGGGGGTTGTGATGATGGGGAGTCCATAGGCCATCGCCTCAAGAATCACCCGAGGGTAGCTTTCTACTCGTGAGGTACACACAAAAAGATCAGCCGCCGCGTAATACATGGCCACATCACCCGTCTCTGTCACGATCTCTACACAGCCTTGGCATGTGGCGGGCAACTGACTCGCCAAGTTGGCCAGCGCGGTGCTGTATTGGCTTGGGCGGTCACCGACGATGAGACAACGAAGCTTTGCGTGCAAATGAACAGGCAGCTTTGATATCGCATGCACAAGGTCGTGCTGGCCTTTTCGTTCGCACACCGTCCCAACAAGGATGATGCAAATCGCATCCTCATCAATTTCAAGTGACTGGCGGGCGGTAACGCGGTCTGATCCCGTTGATTCGGCCAGCCAGGTCGGTGCGAGCCCATTGGGAATCGTGGCAAAGTTATGCACTGTGTTTAATGTCTGAAAAAGCGCGCGCGTGGTGTCCGAGACAAAGATCACTTGATAGGGGTCGTGAAAGCAATTCAGCGCACGGGCAGCGATGTCGGGGTGCAGATGGGCAAAATAGCGCTCAGGCGTCTCGCTCTCGTGGATATTCCAAAGGCTCGGTAAGCGGTGGGTGTTGGCCCAATCCACCATGTAGAAAGTCTCGAGTGTATTGGCATACACCACATCCACCGAGGCTGGCGATAGGGTGGTCGACAGAGACTTAATGGCCTCATCGTACTCATCTGGGTGGCCGACTTGCGCCAGCGGATGGCTCTCCACAACCACCCGAATGCCGAGCGCTTCATAGGCGGCCCGCAAGGGGCCATCAGCGGTTGAAAAGACCACGATGTCAAAGTCGTCTTTTTGAATCAGTGCCTGTGCCACATCAAACTGATGCTTGGGCGCACCCGTATGGTCAAGGGCATGGGTGCACATCAGCACACAAAGCTGCCGCGTGAATTGGCCAGGGTCAGGGTCAAGGCGCCTGGCCGCCACCTCGAACTGCTCGTTTTCTAAGGACAGATTGGGATTGTAGTAAGGGTCGGGGCGATGTGCATACAAGCGTCGAAAAGCCGCCCGCTCTTTGGGGCAGTCGATGGATCCGCGTGTTTTGCCCTCAGCATGGAACAGTTCAGCTTGTGGACAAAAGACCGACCGATAGCCAGCATCGTGCAGTCTAAAGGCATAGTCTATGTCGTTATAGGCCATAGCGAACTGTTGCTCATTAAAACCACCCATTGCCAAAAACAAAGCGCGTGGGGTTAAGAGACAAGCGGCGGTGACGCCAAGGCAGTTTCGGGCAACATTGGCGTAGCACAGATAGCCCAGCGCATGGTGGTGTTGTCCTTTAAACGCATGGCCTGCTAGGCCCTTGTTTAAGCCATGGATAATGCCTGCATGCTGGATTGTGTGGTTTTGAAAGAGCAAGCGTGCGCCCACAGCACCCACCCCATCCATTTGGGCATAGCCCATCATTTGAGAGAGCCACTCGGGTGCCTGGACTTCCGTATCATCATTGAGAAAAACAAGATACTCAGCATCGGTCTGCTGGGCTGCTTGGTTGTTGATGCTAGAAAAATTAAATCCATCGGGGGAATCGATACGAACCACTTTGATGGGGTGTTCAGGGCTCGCTAATTGCGTCAGGGAAACCAAAGCGGCTGGGTCGTCACAGCCATTGACTATGATGAGAATGTCATAGCGTGAATATCGCGTTTGCCGGAGCGAGGCCAAGCAGTGACGCAAGTGCTCACCTGTGTTCTTGGTTGGGATGATGACCGTGACCGAGGGGCCATCATGAGGAAAACGACACTCATACAATCCAAGGCCTCGCTCATAGGCCCACGTTGGTTGCGCGACCTTGCCCTCAATGCCGCGACGGACGAGGGCCTCTTGGACCGCTCGACGGCCGGCTTCGAAGCTCGCTGGTTTGGCGTGACCCGAGCGAGCCGTTGAGTGGTTCGTGGCGCGCCAGTGATAAAGCACCATGGGCAAGTGCGCAATTTGATCGGTGGCTTCGGTCGCACGCAACGCCAGATCATAATCTTGGGCGCCTTCAAAGCCATCCCTTAGCCCACCCAGTGATTCAAATAAAGACCGCCGAATAACCAGGGCGTGGCTGAAATACATATAAGACAACAACAGCTCAGGCGACCAGTCTGGTTTGAATTGAGGCGCATAACGATCGCCTTCGGGCGTGATTTTGTCATCATCGGTGTAGAGGAGATCGATTTTCGGATTGTCCGCCACAGCCAGCGCGATCTCCGCCAGTGCTTGAGGGGGCAAGCAATCGTCTTGGTCCAGGAAGACCAAGAAGTGGCCACTGGCTAACGCTGCCGCGCTATTGGTGGCCTGGGCAATTTGACCATTGGTGTCACGTTGGCAGACATGAATTCGGGTATCAACGCTAGCCCAGTATCGCAAGCGTTCAAGCACACCCGGTTGGGTGCTCGCATCATCGGCAATACAGAGCTCCCAGTCTGTGTAGACTTGGTCGCGCACACTCTCAATGGCCTTATCCAAAAACTCAATCTCTGGGTTGTAGACAGGCATCACCACGGAGAGCTTGGGCAGTGATTGGGTACTCGCCTTGAGTCGTTCGCTCAGGCGTTGTGCTGTGTGTCGACGCCATTGATTGACCTTCAGCCAAGCCGTGTAGCGATCAATGACCTCGGACTTGGGCAATGAGGCGCTTTGTCCCATTCCCAGCGACTTGGTCAAGGGGTGGGTAGCCGTCTGCGCCCAATTGACCAGCCAGCCTATAAGCGATGTATTGGGCAGGGTTATCCATCGCGGTGACACGGGTAGCTCGATGCGCTCACCTGTCTCCAATAGCGCCTCCAGCGACACCTGCGCATAGCCACAGGTGGGTGTGAATTGGACCTCGAAGCCGCAGTGGCGCGGGTCAACCCAATCGGGGTAAACAGCGGCGACATCATCACGCAAGGTAGGATAGGTGCAACGCACACGCTGGTTTCGGTGGCAAAGCCACAGCGAGAGAATCTTTTGGTTTGGGTGGGCGCACCACCCAGAGACATAAGTTGAGTGATTAAGCTTCAGCCGCCCCACAGGGGTGTCGAGGTGACCCACCAGCGGTGCAGGCGGGGCCAAGTCGGGCTGCGTCTGTCCTGGGCTTGGACGGGTCGAATGGTGGACCTTAAACCATGCGGCATAGTCTGGGTAAGGGGTGGCGGTTGTTCTTGCGCCATGGTCTGGGCAGATGGTGGCGAGATTAAGGGTGTGATCTAAGGCTTGGAGCGCTTGGTAAATTTCCAGCGCCTCGGGATCTTGGGTCTCGACCAGCGCCTGCCCTGGGGTGTTTGCGCATTCTAGGCGGAACAAATCTTGGCGATACACATCCTCCTGGGCATTGAGTGACCAACCGAGGCGTTGGTTCAGGGTCTCGACCAATAACGCCTGCTGACTGACCAAGGTATCGGCATGCATGACAACACAAGCGGTGGGATGGGCCCTCATAAAATCAATGATCTTCTGGTTATAGGCCTTCCAAAGACCAATGGCCCATTCAGGCTTTGGCCACAATTCTTGGTCACTGCCTCGTCGAAACAGCGAATCGACAACCGCCCAGGGGCTTCGGTAGAGAAATAAAAACCGCGCCTCAGGCAAGAGTGCGCGCCATTGGTCAAGGAAAAAAACAGTTCTCGGGTCTTTAAAGCCCCAGGGACGATGGCTGGTCTGATGTGACTCAATGATTTGCTGCGCCACGGCCCGCTGGTCGGGGGTGAAGCTTGGTTTGCGGGCCGAGGGCCGGCCTAGCGGATTGATACCCAAGTCAATCAGGGCTTTTTCTTGCAGTGCGACAATCTGCTGGCTCTCAAAGTGGCCCTGCCGATTGCCTGGGCCCGGGCCAATCAGGTCGTCTCCTAAGAAAACGCCAGAGCGTTGCAGCAGCGCCGCGGCCAAAGAGGTGCCCGAACGGTGCATGCCGGTGATGATCAAGCCATGCTGCTGATAGGTGTTTTTTGAGGGCATAGTCAATTTCCAGCCCGATATTTTAAGCTTTTTTAACAATCAACAATATACATTTATTGATGTTGCGCTCAAGGCCAAGTGCTTTCCAGTGAAAGACCCTGCTATTTCGTTGAAAAACCCGTTACTATAGGGGGTTTGGGCGCGCTGGTTGCACCAAGACCGCTGTCTTTGGTGCCAAAATCAAGTCATACTAGGCGCTTGTCACTGTGTGCATTGAGGTCAGTACCGTTTAACCATGGAGAAATTGGTCCCATCCCATTCAACATCGATCGAAGAGCTCACCCGAGGGGCTGTCGATGTGATTCAGTCTGAGCAGTTGGCCGAACGCTTGGCCACAGGCCGCCCGCTGCGCGTCAAGGTCGGCTTTGACCCAACGGCACCAGACCTCCATTTGGGCCACACGGTCATTATCAATGCCATGCGGCGGTTCCAAGCGGCGGGGCATACGGCGATCTTTTTGATCGGCGACTTCACAGGAATGATCGGTGATCCCACGGGTAAAAATGTCACCCGGGCTCCCTTGACTGAAGACGAAATCAAGGCCAACGCACAAACTTATGCCGATCAGGTGTTCAAAATTTTGGATCCTGAGCTCACCGAGGTCCGCTTTAACTCGGAGTGGTTTGGCGAGATGACTGCTGCTGATATGATCCGTCTGGCCTCTCGTCATACGGTGGCACGCATGCTTGAGCGCGATGATTTTGAAAAACGCTACAAGAGCGAACAACCGATTGCGCTCCATGAATTTCTCTATCCGCTTGTCCAAGGGTATGACTCGGTCGCCTTGAAAGCCGATATTGAGATGGGCGGTACGGATCAAAAATTTAATCTCTTGGTGGGCCGCCAACTGCAAGCGCAGATGGACCAAGCCCCCCAGTGCATCATCACTTGGCCGTTATTAGAGGGCACGGACGGTGTGCAGAAGATGTCGAAGTCTTTAGGCAACACCATCGGTATCACAGACGCCGCAGATGACATGTTTGGCAAAATCATGAGCATCTCAGATGAGTTGATGTGGCGTTACTTTGAGTTGCTCAGTTTTCGATCAACCCAAGAGATTGAGGCGTTGAGCGAACGCATCAAGTCAGGCGCTAACCCAAGAGACATCAAATTCGAATTGGGCATCGAGCTTGTCGACCGTTTTCATGGCAGCGGTGCGGGCGTGATTGCACGCGAAGCCTTCATTGCCCGTTTTCAGCAGGGTGAGGTCCCTGAGAACATCGAAACCAAAGCTTTGGCGGGTGAAGAAGGCGGGCTTGGGATTGCATCAGCGCTCACTCAGGCGGGCCTGACCGCCTCGAATTCAGAAGCTTTTCGCATGATTGCCCAAGGGGCTGTCAAAATCGATGGCGAGAAAGTCAGTGATCGGGCATTGGTGTTGCCCGTGGGTTTTGATGGCATCATCCAAGTGGGTAAGCGACGCATTGCCCGTATTCAAGTGAGCTAAGTCACCATGACTCATTTTCTAACCACACAAGATTGGTCTCGGCAGGCGCTGCAGGCGTTGATCGACCAAGCAGACCAATTGCGCCAAAACCCGATCAATGATCAGCTGCGCGGAAAAAGCATCGCGTTGCTGTTTCTCAACCCCTCACTAAGAACGCGTTCGTCTTTTGAGATCGGCGCTTTTCAACTGGGGGCTCATGCTGTTGTGCTAGAGCCGGGCAAGGCCGCTTGGGGCATCGAGTTTGAGCCAGGGGTCGTGATGGATGGCGACGCTGAGGAGCACATCACCGAGGTGGCTGGGGTGCTGTCGCGTTATTGCGATGCCATTGCATTACGGGCCTTTCCATTATTTAAAGACTGGTCAGTCGATCGAGAAGACCGCGTGATCAAGGCATTGGCGAAACACGCCAGTGTGCCCGTGATCAACATGGAAACCATCGTCCACCCATGCCAAGAGCTGGCGTTAATGCGTACCCTCCAAGATCATTTGGGTCCAGCTCAAGGCCCCCGGTTTGGAAAAAAGTTTGTCCTAACTTGGACTTATCACCCAAGGCCTCTGAACACCGCTGTGGCCAATTCCGCATTGTTAATCGCGACCAAGTTTGGGCTGGATACCACCTTGTTGATCCCAGATGAGGCCTATCGCCTAGACCCGCAGTTTATGGCGGCCGCGAACACCTATGCCCAAGAGACAGGTGCGGATTTTGACGTGACCACGGACATTGAAGCGGCCTATGACGGCGCTGATTTTGTTTACGCAAAAAGCTGGGGTGCGCTGCCTTTATACGGACAGGTGGCCGAGGAGGCCAAGCTCAGGGCACCCTTCCAACACTTTATTGTTGATGAAGACAAAATGCGCTTAACCAATCAAGCCCGTTTTTCGCATTGCTTGCCTTTGAGACGCAACATCAAAGCCACGGACGCTGTGATGGATGCCGATTATTGTGTCGCCATCGACGAGGCGGAGAACCGACTGCATGTACAAAAGGCCCTCATGCTTGCCTTGATGGGCCCAGACCGTGCCTAACTTTAGAGTGAGTTGAACATGACAAAGCAAACCATTGTGCTGGCATTTTCTGGTGGCTTAGACACCAGCTATTGTGTGCTTGATTTAAAAAACAAGGGCTTTGATGTTCATACCGCCTTTGTCGATACCGGAGGCGTAGGGGCTGAGCACAAGCAATGGATCAAACAACGGGCGATGGATCTCGGCGCGACCAAACACCATGATCTAGATGCCTCGATTCCCTTGTGGGATCAATTTGTCGTCCCACTTTTGTGGTCTGGCGCTCGGATGCTCGACCAATACCCCATGCTGTGTTCAGACCGCTATGTCATTGTTGAGCAGTGTCTCAAGCTGGCCGATGAGCTGGGGACTGAACACTTTGCACACGGTTGTACCGGCATGGGCAATGACCAATTGCGGTTTGACCAATCGGTGCGTTCGCTGGGTGAGTATGTGATCCATGCGCCAATCAGAGAGCTTCAACGAGAGACTTCTCACGTCCGAGCACATGAAATCAAACTCATGGAAGCAGCGGGCATTGAGGTACCTGAGTCTAACTCTCGCTACTCGATCAACGAGAATTTATTGGGCGTGACATTATCGGGCCAAGAGATTGATGAGTTTGGCGAGCCGGGTGAAGACACCTATGTGTGGTGTCGTCCACGGCCACAATGGCCTGATGAGCCTCGGGTGATGACATTGGGCTTCGAGCAAGGCAGAGCAGTCAGCTTAGATGGGCAAGCCATGGCAGGCCCAGAGATTCTGGCGCGCTTGAACGAGATGCTGGGTGCTTATGGGGTGGGTCGTCACATTTATACCGGTGATGTCTCGATTGGTCTGAAAGGCCGCATTGTTTTCGAATGTCCCGGCGTGGATGGGTTGATGGTGGCCCATCGTGCACTGCAAGAAGCTGTCAATACACGGCTACAAAACCAATTTCAACGGACCATCGCCCAACGGTGGGCTGAGTTGGTTTACACCGGGTTCTTCTTCGAGCCACACAAAACAGATTTGGAGGCTTATTTGGAGAGTGCGAATCGCTATGTCACCGGCGTGGTTCGCTTGGTCACCAGCGGCGGAGTGGTGCACGCGGTCTCGGTTGGTTCGAAGTATCTGTTAAAAGACCCAGAGGCCGTGTATGCGCAATCGGCGGGCTGGACGCCAGAGGAAGCCGAGGGCTTTGTCAAGCTCTTGGGCCAAAGCTCGACTTTGGCGGCAAAAATTCGGAAGGATTAACGGTTGGCCCTTGAGCGCATCATTGAACACCTAACGGTTTTAGTGGCGTGTGATAGCCAGAATCCACCGCGCCACATTAAAGGTGAGGATGAGCTGATCCGTTATCCGGCCAAGGTGCTCGCTGAGTCGGGTTTTGATGTGTCGGTCCATGATCATGGCTCAGGGCATGTCAACCTGTATGCCCGTCGCGGCCAACCCAGCGTATTGTTTAACTGCCATCTCGATACCGTGCCCGTGGGCGCCCATTGGACGCACCCGCCTCTGAGCCTGACCTCATTAGAAGATCGCGTGATTGGTCGAGGGGTCTGTGACATTAAAGGGGCTGCCGCAACCTTATTGGCGGTCGCCCAAACCAGCCAAGCCGACATGGCGGTACTGTTGACCACGGATGAGGAGGGCGCCGGCAGTTGTTGTGTCAATCACTTCCTCGACGAGTGCACCGACCGTTTCGAACAGGTGGTGGTGTGTGAGCCCACACAGAACCAAGCCATCACAGCCCACCGAGGCTTCCTCTCGGTTAAAGGCGTTTTTCGGGGAGAGGCCGGCCACTCATCGGAGCCGAGAGCATTGGCGGATAACGCCAATCACCGTCTGGCGCAGTGGATCAGTGCGGCAGTGACCTACGCACAAGCGCTTGAAGAGGCTGGCCAACGCAGTTGTTTTAATGTCGGGCTGATGTCTGGCGGCACCAAGTCCAATGTCATCGCTGGCGAGGCGCGGGTGCATTACTCGGCCCGGCTGGGGCCCGGGCAAAGCAACGAGGCTTTGTTCGATACACTGAAAAACCTAGCAGGCGCGCATGCCTGGGCGAGCTGGGAGATCCCTTTCTCAGGCTCGCCACTGCCGGCAGCAGGCCAAACCGATGAGGCAAGTTTGGCCTTTTGTGCCCAAGCCGGCTTGGCGGTGGGTGAGCCAGTGGGCTTTTGGACAGAAGCGGCTTTATTTTCTCAACGGGGGCTGAGTGTGTTTGTTTTCGGGCCAGGCGACATCGCCCAGGCCCATACGGCCGATGAGTGGGTGGCCACAGCGCAGCTGGCAGGGGCTTTCGAGGGCTATCGTTCCATGGTCGAAAGAGGCGTTGGGGATGAGTGATATCCGAAGCACGGTGATCGAGCTTTTGGGTCAGCTGGGGTCGAGTCGAGAGGCACGCCAGTACCTGAAGCAATTCTCGAAAGTGGACCAAACCCGATTCGCGGTGGTGAAAGTGGGTGGGGCTGTGCTCAGAGACCATTTAGATGCCTTAGCGGGCGCCTTGGCCTTTTTGCAGCAATTGGGACTCACCCCCATCGTCTTACACGGGGCTGGCCCCCAATTGGATGAGGCCATGGCCGCTGCGGGTTTGCCGGTGGAAAAACATGACGGCCTGCGGGTCACCACCGAGGCCGTCATGGCTGTGGTTCGACCCGTGATCTATCAGGCCAACGCTGCTTTGGTCGATGCCCTTGAGGCCCGTGGTGTGAGGGCGAGAGGGATTTTGCATGGGGTGTTCAAATCGCATCTGGCAAACCCAGAAAAACTTGGCTTGGTGGGTGAAATCGATGAGGTGGATCTTGCGCCTTTGAGTGGGGCAATCGGCGCAGGTGCTTTGCCTGTGCTGGCGTGTTTGGGTGAGTCGGCTTCTGGCCAGATGATGAACATCAATGCCGATCTTGCTGCCCAAGAGTTGGTGTGGGCCGTTCAGCCGCATAAAGTCATTTTTCTCACCGAAACGGGCGGGCTTTTGGATGAGACAGGCCGCATTATTTCTGCGATCAACCTCAGCAGCGACTATGAAACGCTGATGGGCGCTGAGTGGGTGCACTCGGGCATGGCACTGAAGCTTGCGGCCATTAAAACCATGCTCGACCGGTTGCCACCAGAGACCTCTGTCTCCATCACCTCAGCAGCCAAATTAACCCGAGAACTGTTTACCCACACAGGGGCAGGCACCTTGATTCGTCGTGGGGAAAAAATTGAATGGCTTCCCACCTTACCGCCTGATCGGGCGAGTCAAGTCGAGGCCTTATTGGCGCAAAGCTTTGGGCGGACGCTCCGATCAGATTGGTTGACGGGCAGAGAGGTTGCTGGCTGGCTGGTGGCTGAGAGTAATCGCGCTGCCGCGCTCATTGTGCATGGCGCCAACGGCATACCTTATCTCGATAAGATTGTTGTGACGCCAGAAGCCCAAGGCGAAGGCCTGGGCGCCGCTTTATGGAGCGCCTTGCGTGCCCGCTGCCCGGCCATGTATTGGCGTTCTCGGGTGTCGAACCCGATCAATGCTTGGTATCACCAGCAGGCTGAAATGAGTTATCGGGCTGGCGAGTGGGTGATTTTTGCTATCGGGCTTGACGATTGGTCGGCCTTTGGGCCCTTGGTTATAGATGCCCAAGCCCGAGACCCTGGTTGGGTGAGTGAGCCATGAGTGCTTGCTATACCGTGGCTTTAATTGGTGGGCGAGGATACACCGGCGCCAGCCTGTTGCCCTTGATCGCTCAACATCCCTCGCTTGAGTTGGCGGTGGCCACATCGACCCAAGCCGAGGCCACGCCACTGACTGAGATTGATCCCAATTGGCCAGATCCAGCCCAGACATTGACCGCGCTTGGTGCTGATGAGGTGGCGAAAGTGGCCGCCGATGTTTGGATTCTGGCGCTACCCAATGGGGCCAGTGAGCCCTGGGTTGAAGCCATTGCGGCCCACCACCCACAAGCAGTTATTGTTGATTTGGGTGCTGATTATCGCTTCCAGTGCGCCCCTGTGGCGAAGAAAGACGCGCATCCAATGGATTGGGTTTATGGTTTATCCGAGTGGCAACGTGATGGCCTATCTGGTGCGTTACGGATTGCCAACCCGGGGTGTTACGCCACAGCCGCCCAACTCGCCCTTCATCCACTGCGAGCGCACCTGGCGGCAAGACCCGTGGTGTTCGGTGTCTCTGGTTACTCGGGTGCCGGCAAAACACCCTCGGAAAAGAATGATCCCAAGCGGCTGGCGGATAACCTAATACCGTATCAATTAACCGGGCACATGCACGAGCGTGAGCTTTCCTATCATCTCGGACAGCCGGTCGCTTTTCATCCTCACGTGGCGCCATTTTTTCGTGGGCTGTCGGTGACTGTTCACTGTGTCTTAGACACCGCATGGACGAGCGAGGACGGCATGGCTGTATATGAGGCCACTTACGCTGAAGCGCCACTGGTCTCTGTGAGTCGAGAGATACCAGAAATACGCGAGGTTCGTCAGACGCCGACAGCGAGGGTGGGTGGCTTTTGTGTCGATGAAAAGGACCCACATCACGCGGTGGTTGTGGTGGTGTTGGACAACTTATTAAAGGGTGCCGCGAGCCAAGCCATTCAGAACATTAATTTGGCACTTGGCCTGAGCGAGTACGAAGGATTGGGAGTGGGGCAATGACAGAGAAATCACGAGGCTACCTGTGGCAGAAATCCGGCATTGAAGTCGATGAGGCGGTCATGGCCTTTTTGGCGGGCGCTGATGTTGGGCTGGACCGCGCGTTATTTGAATTTGATATTCAAGCCAGTGCAGCACATGCCGAGGGGCTGAAACGCATCGGGCTCTTGAGCGAGGACGACACCCGGGCGATTAAAGCGAATTTGGATTCACTGGCTGAGGCTTGGAACAGTGGTGAGTTTGTCTTAGATGAGCGCTTTGAAGACGGACACTCGGCCATTGAGTTTTGGTTGACGCAGCATCTGGGTGATTTGGGCGGGCGCATCCACGCTGGGCGTAGTCGAAACGATCAAATCGCTGTGGCCATTCGGCTGTACCTAAAGCACAAGCTCAAGCACCTGGGTCAGCTGTGTGGTGACATCGCCACGGTCTGTCTGGACCGCGCCAAGCGCGAACGGGACGTGGTGATGCCGGGACACACCCATTTGCAGCAGGCCATGCCTTCTTCTCTGGGCTTATGGTGGGCTGGGCATGCTGAGGTGTTTATCGATGACTTGGCCTTGGCTTTGGGCATACGGGATTGGCTGGATGCCTCACCACTGGGGACGGCGTCTGGCTTTGGCGTGAATTTTGAGCTGGACCGGCAGGGGGTGGCCGAGTCTTTAGGCTTTGATCGTTTGGTGATTAACCCCCAAGCGGCTCAGAACAGCCGGGGCAAGACGGAGCTTCGCGCCATGGATGCCTTGTCTGCGGCGACTGGCGATCTGAGGCGTCTGTGTTGGGACTTAAGCTTATATGCGAGCAAAGAGTTTGGGTATGTGACACTGCCTGGGGTGTTTTGCACCGGTTCATCGATCATGCCGAATAAGCACAACCCCGATGGGGTCGAACTCTTGCGGTCGATGCACGCCACGGTGGTCGGCGCCAAAGCCGAGCTCGACGCCGTCTTGAGTTTGCCCTCGGGTTATCAACGAGACCTGCAAGACACGAAGGCCCCCATGATTCGGGCCTTTGAGCGCCCAATGGCGGGGTTGGCTTTGGTGCCCGGACTGCTCCAAGGGCTGGTTTGGCATGAGGAGGTCATGTCGACGGCCGTAACAGGGGCAATGCACGCCACTGATCTTGCCAATGAGGCGGTGGCTGCGGGCACGTCATTTAGAGAGGCGTACAGAATGGTGGCTGAGGATTTGGCGCAACTGGATCAACGCACAGCCCAAGCCAGCCTCGCCTCACGTCGCTCACCTGGGGCCTGTGGCAACCTCCTGTTGGATGAGCTGGAGGCTCGATTGGCGCACTGGCAGGTGAAGGTTTAAGTCAAAAAGTTTCAAAAAACCCTCTTTTAGCTATTGACCACACTTTAAAACAGCCTATAATGGCTGGCTGGCTCACGAAGATTCCTCTGAGTGGCCGGTGTTTGAAACCCGAATTATTGTGAAAAAGTGACAATATTTGGTTGACCATTTTTTAACTTCACCGTTATAATGGTCGGCCCAGTTCGCGAAAGGCAGCTGGGTTGCAAGATTAAAGTTCATTACAAATAGATGCAGATAATTTGTGTGGGCGCCCTCAATTGGTCTTTGAAGCCAATTGGAGCGACCTGCCCTGATAGCAATTCAAATAGCAATTCAGGAGCAGGATTTGCTCTGTTAGTTCGAAAGCTTTGCTTTTAAACTGAAGAGTTTGATCCTGGCTCAGATTGAACGCTGGCGGCATGCTTAACACATGCAAGTCGAACGGAAACGATGGAAGCTTGCTTCCAGGCGTCGAGTGGCGAACGGGTGAGTAATGCTTGGGAATCTGCCTAATAGTGGGGAACAACTCGGGGAAACTCGGGCTAATACCGCATAATCTCTTCGGAGGAAAGGGGGCCTCTACATGTAAGCTCTCGCTAATAGATGAGCCCAAGTCAGATTAGCTTG